>CBDVDN010000098.1:0-5227 GCA_965372775.1 uncultured Gammaproteobacteria bacterium | reverse complement strand
ATTCGTCAGATTTTGCATTATTGGGAAAAGCATATAAAATTGTTTCATCAAGGTCTGATAATCCCTTGTGGAATCGAGTAAAGAAAATTATTTTATCATCGCCTAACGTTAATTTAAATTCCCAGCAAACTAGCTGGGCGTCTGAATCTTGTTCTAAAAGGATATTGCTTTTAGGGTGTTATAATATGCTTATAATACGAAATAGCAAAGGGCAAGATATTTTAAACCCCAAAGTAATTGAGTTATTGAATTCTCAAAATTTTGATGAAATAGTTATATTTACTGATCGTGGAATAGATTCAACGCTTCATGATGGCTTCAATTATATTTCACAAAATCACAGTCTCTTATCAGTAACTATTAAGTCCGCCTTAGAAGTATTGCGGAGAAATTTACAGAAAAAGCTTCCTGCCATTCAGGTATCTACCTTTATGGATTTATCTTTCGTAAAAGAAGAAAAATCACCAGTAGGACGCTATTATAAAGAATCAATTTTACCGCTTGAAAATACTTTTTATAACTTTCAGGAAATGCTAAATCTTATAATTCGCCTTAAAAATCATAACCCATTTTTCTTCCAGCAGCGGTGTAGTACACACGAAGAGATTAGACAAAATGACGCTGATGATGTTGAATTTTTTAGGAATTTTTTCAATACTTCAGTCCGGTACAAAAAACTTGTAAAACAAGAAACCGCGTTTAGTAAAAATTTTTTCTTCTCACAGGGTTATAAAAGACCCTCTCTTGTAAAAAGGGGTAAAAACCCGCAATTTCTTCAAGTGCATGCCTATATGCAAGCTAGATATAAAAATAATTTGTTAAAATATACTATGCTTGATTGTAATCGTAAAAATATTGATGCCATTTTACAATTACAAAAAGAAATCGACCAAGAAGGGTATTCTTTTTTTCAGATAGATTGTATATTATCAGAAGAAAAAGCAAATGATTTTTCAGGTCCCCAGCAATTCCCGCGCTGAATACTGCGATTTACTTGGGTTTGCGGGTGAAGCCCACCAATTTTCTAGGTTTGAAAGGGTATAAACAGAGCGTGATCATAAAATAAACAAAAAGGCTGCGAAAAATATTTTCGTTGCTCCTCTGAAACCCTTAGTGTGCCTGGTTTTTAAATTAGCTCGGGAATTACTGTCAGGTTCCGCGTTATTCGGAAGTTTTTAACCGTTTAATAATGAAATTTTTCTAAAAAAGCACAATAAAAATATATGTAATTTGTATTTTCTCCATAATTTAGAGTGAAATTGTAGCAACACGGCGTGCCGTGCTATTATTAGAATGTTTATCCTGATTTCAATACGGACACGGCGCGCCGTGTCCCTACAATATGGAGAAGATACAGTTTTGACGCATATAAAAATAAAAAATACTATATTTATCGAAGCAAACCCTCTAAAATATTTCTCAAAGTTATTTCGTATTTGTTCCTTAGGGGATGTCACGCCCGATTTATTTTTTGAGGAAATATTTTCATGATGCAGCAACCTTCTGAATCAATAGATAATCCGCAAACATCTTCCGTATTTCGTGCTTGGCTTGTTGTGATGACCACAACATTGTTGTTTTTTTACACGTTCATTCAAATGAATATGCTAAATTCTATCAGCTCGGATTTAATGCATATTTTTTCGCTTAATGCGAGACAGCTCGGAACACTTTCCGGCGCATATTTTTATGGTTATTTTTTACTGCTTTTTCCTGCTGGATTATTATTAGATCGATTGTCTGTGCGGAAAATTATTTTAATTGCCATGCTGTTGGCGGCAATTAGCATGTTCACTTTTTCGTTATCAACACATTATTATGCTGCAGCGATTAGCCGTTTTATAGCGGGTGCTTGTGGCGCATTTAGTTTTTTAGGATCAATACGTTTGGCATCGAGGTGGTTTCCGCCAAAGAAAATGGCGTTGGTTAGCGGTACGGTTGTTGCATTTGCAATGTTAGGCGGAATGGTCGCTCAAACGCCGATGGAGTTATTAAGTGTTTTATTAGGATGGCGTAAAGCAGCGATAATATTCAGCGTATTGGGTATTATTTTCTTTATGTTGATCGCGCTAATTGTACGGGATTTTCCGATTGGTTATCAAGCTGCACATGCTGGGGATAAAGATATTTCAGTATTGGGTTTTCGAAAGAGTATTCGCATGGTGGTTTTCAATCGATATAATTGGTTTGGCGGACTCTATACAACATTTATGAATCTTCCTATCTTTCTGCTTGGATCGCTTTGGGGCAGTATGTGTCTTACGCAAATTGATTTTTTAACCAAAACACAAGCAGCGACTGTTGATTCGATGATATTTTTCGGGACATTAGTGGGTTCGCCGCTAGTCGGATGGATTTCAGATAAGTTAAAATTGCGTGTATTGCCGATGGTTGTCGGTGCAATTGTATCGTTGGTGATTATATTGTTTGTTATTTATGTGCTGCATTTATCATTTTTTACGCTAATCTTTTTGTTTTTCTTGCTAGGGCTTATTACAAGTACACAAGTGTTAAGTTATCCTGCAGTTACGGAACTTAATTCAACGCTCGTTACTAGTTCGGCAATCAGCATTGTTTCTCTTTTAATTATGGCGAGTGCTTTTATTTGTCAGCCTTTGTTTGGATGGCTGATGGATTTGAATTGGAAGCATGTTTTTGTTCAACATGCCGCTGTTTATTCGCTTCAGGATTTTCGAACAGCACTTTGGATTATGCCGATTGGGTTTATTGCCAGCATTGTTTTAGCTTTGTTCATAAAAGAAACGCATTGTCAGCGCCAAGTTGAGGATTAAGGAACAATTTCGTTTCATAGGAGTTTGGATCACAAATGAATTGCGGTTGGTATGGCGGATCGGTTATCATATTCGACATGTCATTCCCGCGAATGCGGGACAAATTAATCGGGAATGAATTTGGACGCACGAAGGGCGCTGTGCAGCAGTGAAATACAGGATGTATTTCATTTTTCTATATCTATTAAATCACAGGCAGAAAAATTATGTATAAATTATTAGTTGTTTTATCTTTTGGTTTGGTATTGTCCGGATGTTCTTATTTTCACATGTATCATCCGAGCATTGAACAAGGAAATATGATATCGACAGCACGAGTTAAGCAGCTTCATACTGGAATGAGCCTAAATCAAGTAAAACGCATCATGGGCGAGCCGATCTTAACTTCTACATTTGCCGATAATCGTATTTCCTATGTTTATACGTTTAATCCAGGTAAAGGAAAAACCGCTCAAAAACATATTACGCTGACTTTTAAGCGCGGAAAACTTGCTAACGTTAAAACGATGACGTATTAGAATGGTATGAGGCGTGAATAAAACTATAGTTGTCAATAAAAAAGCCAAACATGATTATTTTATTGAACAGTGTTTTGAAGCAGGTGTTGTTTTAGAAGGTTGGGAAGTAAAAAGTCTTCGTGCCGGGCGCGTGCAATTGCGCGATAGTTATGTTGTCTTTAAAAATAATGAGGCATGGCTTTTAGGTGCGCTTATTACGCCATTAAGTTCGGCTTCGACTCATATTCACCCTGATCCGACTCGCACAAGAAAATTATTACTTAATAAATCGGAGCTTGATAAATTATACGGCAGTGTCGAACGAAAAGGTTATACGTTAATTGCGATTTCTTTATATTGGAAAAAAGGTAAAGTCAAATGTGAGATTGCATTGGCAAAAGGGAAAAAAGAGTACGACAAACGTCAAACCAAAAAAGAACGCGATTGGAAACTGCAAAAGTCCCGTATTTTGAAAGGTGAAAGAACATAAGGAATGTGTGTATGTCAAATTGTCTATCTAGCGTTTGTACAAAAACAGGAGATGACGGGACAACGTCTCTTGGTGATGGCGTGCGCGTTTTGAAAGACGATAAAAGGATTATTGCCGGCGGTACGATAGATGAGCTGAATTGTCATATAGGGTTATTACTTACAAATACTGAGATTCCAAAAGAGTTGAGGGTTTTTTTGTATCAAATTCAACAAGAATTATTAGAATTCGGCGCGGAAATTTCAATCCCAAATAAAAAAATTATTACCGAAGATTATGTAAATCGTTTAGAGGCAAAACTCAGTGAATTAAACACCGAATTGCCGTCGTTAAAAGAATTTTTATTGCCTGGCGGGTCGCGCTGTGCAGCGGAATGTCATGTTGCGAGAGCAGTTTGTCGCCGTGCTGAATGCTGTCTTGCTGCTTTATCTCGTGAATCAAACGTTAATGAATGCAGTATATGTTATCTGAATCGACTATCTGATTTTTTATTTGTTGCTGCGCGTGTGCTTCTATTGCGTTGTTAGTTATGGTGGTGGCGATGAAGCAGCAGCAACCTGCGCATTTTTCTTCTCTTTTTCCGAATCCGGATGTCCGACGACATGAATATTATGTTGTTTTAAGTCATCGATAAGTTCAGCCCCAAACCGGCCATTTTCAATGCAGGTTATTAACTCTTCAAATTCGAATCCTCTATAATCCGGCCAATCTGATCCGTATCGATTAGATTGATCGATTGAAGCGCCGCCGCCAGAGCCACCGTCATACGGATTAAAAACTGGCACAGTAAATTGATTGCCCCAGTCTATTTGAACAATAGGATGATATCCGCCGGTTACGAAAGCATTCATCACACCCAATAACGCGGTATGCGCTATTGCTGCTGGTGATTGTTCTGCTTGAATATTATTTTCGATATGTTCAATGTAATAATTATAAGCTGCTTCAAATCTAGCTGGATCTTCAAGTAATAAACGATCTGCTCTCTGCCCATCGATTGTTAATCGGCTCGCCATTGTTATAATAAAAACATATTCTTGTGCGCGTTCTACTTCTGCTTGTCCTATGGGTGGTTTTGGTTTTTTTCCAAACATATTAGGGATAAAACTTAAACTGGGAAAGCGAATACTGCTAATTTTGCCCGGTTTTTTACCGGTTACCACAAGTGAGACACTATGAAGTACAAGTTTTTTCAGTTTTTTAACAGATGGTTTGCCGGATCCATCATGCAAACCTTTTTCTAAAGATTGTAAGGCGTGTATAAATAATTTTGGATTGTTGAGTAAAATGTGAATTTTCCCTAATTTTCGGGCAGCATCCAGTAACATATTGATTTTGATAGAATAAGTATATTGAGCGTGTTGTGTGAGCATAATAAAGACCTTTTTGTTGTTAAAAAGAGGTAACTATTTTAAACAATCATCCGATAAAAATCAACTCATATGTAC
>CBDVDN010000097.1:0-5310 GCA_965372775.1 uncultured Gammaproteobacteria bacterium | reverse complement strand
TTTCTATCTTTCCGTTTTGCAAGATACAGCCATGTTTGAATAACCGTGTCTGGATTGAGCGAGATGCTGCCGATTTTGTGGTCGACGAGCCATTCGGCTAGGTCTGGATAGTCAGAAGGGCCCTGACCGCAAATGCCGATATATTTATTGGCTTTATTACAGGCTGTAATCGCACGATCTAAGAAGAATTTTACAGCATCATTGCGTTCATCAAATAATTTTGCAACTAAGCCGGAATCACGGTCAAGCCCTAATGTTAATTGCGTTAAATCGTTTGATCCAATTGAAAATCCGTCGAAATACTCCAGAAATTCATCGGCAAGAATAGCGTTAGACGGTATTTCACACATCATAATAAGGCGCAAGCCGTTTTCACCGCGTTTTAAACCGTTTTCAGCAAGTAAATCGACAACGGCTTTGGCTTCGCTGACAGTACGTGTAAACGGAATCATGACTTCAACGTTTGTCAAACCCATCTCATCACGTACTTTACGTAAGGCACGGCATTCCAATTCAAATGCGGGCTTGAATTTTTCATCGACATAGCGTGATGCGCCGCGAAATCCGATCATCGGGTTTTCTTCTTCCGGCTCATAAGCAGCTCCCCCTAATAAATTAGCATATTCATTGGATTTAAAATCCGATGTGCGTACGATGACGGGTTTTGGATAAAACGCGGCGGCAATCGTCGCAATGCCTTCACTTAATTTATCGACATAAAAATTGATGGGATCGTCATAACACGCGATTCTTTTACGAATAGTTTTTTTAGTGTCTTCATCTAACTTATCAAAATTCAATAAAGCATTTGGATGAATGCCAATCATTTTAGCAATAATAAATTCTAAACGGGCGAGACCAACACCATGATTAGGAATAAAACTAAAATTAAAAGCACATTCTGGATTGCCGACATTCATCATGATTTTTAAAGGCAGTTTCGGCATCGTTTCAACGTTTAACTCTTCAATATCATAGTCAGACAGTCCTTCATAAACATAACCGACATCACCTTCAGCACAAGAAATCGTAACTTCTTGACCATCTTTAATGACAGTTGTTGCATCGCTGCACCCGACGACGGCTGGAATGCCTAATTCACGTGCGACAATTGCAGCATGACAAGTGCGTCCGCCGCGGTTTGTAACAATAGCAGATGCTTTTTTCATAATCGGTTCCCAGTCCGGATCAGTCATATCTGTTACGAGCACATCACCGGGTTTGACTTTATCCATTTCAGATATATCGTTTAAAACACGTGCAACGCCCTTGCCGATTTTCTGTCCAATACTATGACCTTTTGTTACAAGTTCGCCATGACAATCTATTTTGTATTGCGTTAAGACTTGTAGGTTGGCGTGATTCTTAACCGTTTCTGGGCGAGCCTGCACAATATATAGTTTGCCGGTTTGTCCGTCTTTTGCCCATTCAATGTCCATTGCCTGACCGTAGTGTTTTTCAATTTTCACAGCATTTAAAGCTAATTCTTGGAGTTCTTCATTCGTTAAAGAAAATTGCAAACGATCATCGTCTGAGACATCGACTGTTTTAATAGGGTCTTTTTCAGATGCAACGGGATCAGAATAAATCATTTTAATGGCTTTTTCACCAAGCGTTTTACGTAAAATCGCTGGGCGATTTGCTAATAAATTAGGTTTATATAGGACATATTCGTCTGGATTTACCGCACCTTGTACGACGGTTTCGCCAAGACCGTAAGCTGCGTTGATAAACACAACATCTTTAAATCCGGATTCTGTATCTAAAGTGAACATAACACCGCTTGAAGCTAAATCACTTCTAACCATATACTGAATACTGGCAGATAAAGCGACTTTTTCATGTTCAAAGCCTTGATGAACACGATAGGAGATTGCGCGATCATTGAAGAGCGATGCAAAAACTTTTTTTATAGCTAAAAACAAATTATCTAAGCCGCTGACGTTTAAATAGGTTTCTTGCTGTCCGGCAAAAGAAGCGGTCGGCAAATCTTCTGCTGTTGCAGAAGATCGAACGGCAACCGATACTTTTTCCGTTCCTTCATTATCGATTTCTAGTTTTTTAAATGCTTCTTTAACGTCTTTTTTAAAGCTTTCAGAAAAAGCACCATCCAAAACCCATTGTCTGATTTTTTTACCTGTGCTGCTCAGCGCTTTGACATCATTGATGTTCAAATCTTTTAATTCTGCATTTATTTTATTTTGGAGATCATTTTCCTTTAAAAATTCACGAAACGCATCAGCAGTCGTTGCAAAACCATTTGGAACGCATACGCCTTCTTTTGATAAGTGTTGAATCATTTCACCGAGTGAAGCATTTTTCCCGCCGACTTTATCGACATTTGTGTTGCTTAATTGATCAAACCAAATGATATTTTCCATGAGATGATATCTCCTGCGTAAAATTGAAAGGATAGGCTGATCATAAAACAGCTATGTATTTATGTCCACTCTTTGAGCTAAGAAAAACGAATTCTACCCGTCTTGCTGACGATTAATTTGCGCGCATCTCTAATGTTTTTATCTTTAAGCTGATAAAAAAATGTACCATTTTGATGATTGGTAAATCCTTCCTGCGTCATTTGTAGAAAAGGTTTGTTTGGAAAACCTTTCCATGAGAGTTTTCCTTGACCTTTTAGAGGATGAAAAACTTTAATGACTTGATCATCTATTGTGATTAAATATCCTTTCGACCAATCATTTGAGCAATGCCGATCATCTGATGTAGCGCAAAGTGTTGCTAAACTATTTCGTTTGATCGCTTCACTGCGCGTTAATTGAATCGCACGATAGAGTTGATTCATTACAGCATCTGTTCGGCTTTTTGCAATAAAATTCTGGTAAGATGGAATACCAACAGCACATAAAACAATCACAATAGTCAGCGCTATTAATAATTCTAATAATGTAAATCCGGAAGATTTTTTATACATGCGATATTCTCTTTTTAAGTCAAAAATAGGGGGAAGATAAGGTTGATTGTTATGGAAAAATATAAATAGATATGCTAAATTATTTTAGCATTTATAAGTGTATTAAAGCAACGATAATAGGTTCTAAATCATGACCAAAAATCTACGAGTAACCTTAGCGCAATTAAATTTTATTGTCGGGGATATCTTTGGCAATTGTGAAAAAATTATTACGGCAATAAATCAAGTGCGAAATGAACGGCAAACCGATTTAATTGTTTTTCCAGAATTAGCAATTTCGGGTTATCCACCGGAAGATTTGTTGTATCGAAAAGATTTTTACGTGCAAGTTAATTTAGCAATAGATAAAATCTGTGAATATGCAAAAGACATCGAGGTTTTGATTGGCTATCCAGAATGTACGAATGAAGGATATTTTAATTCGGCTGTTTGGATTCGGAATGGTAAACGCCTTGCAAATTATCAAAAACAAAAATTGCCGAATTACGGTGTGTTTGATGAATTGCGTTATTTTAAATCTGGAAAAAAATCTTGTGTAGTGAAGATTAAAGGCATTAAGTGTGCTGTATTAATTTGCGAAGACATTTGGTACGAAGATACTGTGTTGAAGGCAAAATCAGACGGCGCACAATGTATTATCTGTATAAATGGCTCACCTTATTCAATTTATAAAGATGAACTGCGTAAAAACATTTTAAAAGATCGGATTAATGCAGTTGAGCTGCCTATTTTTTATTTGAATTTAATTGGCGGTCAAGATGAATTAGTGTTTGACGGCTGTTCGTTTGTCATGAATCAAGAAGGTGAAGTTTGCGCACAAGCAGCCTGTTTTCAAGAAGATTTATTTACCGTAGAAATTAATGCAGCGCTTCAAGTTATCAAACAATCTGTATCGCCGCGCCCTAAAAAAATAGAATCTATTTATCAAGCATTGTGTTTGGGCGTTAGAGATTATGTGACAAAGAACGGATTTCCGGGCGTAATTATCGGACTATCCGGCGGCATAGATTCTGCGCTGACATTATGTGTCGCGGCTGATGCTTTAGGTGCTGATAAGGTCACGGCTTTATTGATGCCGTCTCAATATACGGCTGATATGAGCGTTGAAGATGCTAAAAAACAAGCAGAAGCGTTGGGCGTAAATTATCATGTTATTCCGATTGATAAACTATTTGATGAATTTATAAATACCTTGCATCCATTATTCGCTGATTTGCCAAAAGATACGACAGAAGAAAACATTCAAGCAAGAATTCGCGGGATTTTGCTGATGGCAGTATCTAACAAATCCGGCAAAATTGTATTATCTACCGGAAATAAAAGCGAAATGGCAGTAGGGTATTCAACGCTTTATGGCGATATGGTTGGCGGTTTTTGCGTATTAAAAGATATTTTTAAGACCATAGCGTATAAATTAGCAGATTATCGTAACAGTTTATCAAGCGTTATTCCGCATCGTGTTATCGATCGCCCGCCATCTGCCGAACTCGCGCCAGATCAGCTTGACCAAGATTCTTTGCCGCAGTATGAAATATTAGACGCGATTTTAATTCGGTTTGTTGAAGAAGATCATAGTATCGAAGAAATTATAAAAGAAGGTTTTGATAGGGAAATTGTTAATCAAGTCGTTTGTATGGTTCAGCGCAATGAGTATAAACGTCGTCAAGCGCCGCCCGGTGTTCGAATTAGTGAAAAAAGCTTCGGAAAGGATCGCCGCTACCCCATTACATCCCGCTATAAATGCGGCTTGTATGGCATTGACTAAATTTAGTCAATGGGCATTGACTAAATTTAGTCAATACGTGATAATGCACAAATGGAAACGCACTTTTTATTTCATAATACGCATCTTGATGATCCTAAGTATTTTAGCGATCGTGATCCTCAATTACGGCAATTAAAAAATCAAATCTATGTTTATCAGCCAAAATTATTAGATAAGCTGCCGACTACTGTGTCCGGTATATATACCTTAACCGGCGGACGTCAGATTGGAAAAACCACATTACTGAAACAGTGGATGGCGAAGCTGCTGGAAAACAAAATTCCACCTTCAGCGATTGCATTTTTTTCTGGCGAATTAATCGATGATTTTCATGCTTTACTTAGAATTCTTCAAATGCAGTTAGCAGATATGCAGACACATAAATGCAAATATTTGATTTTAGATGAAGTGACTTACATTAAAGATTGGGATAAAGCGATCAAATATGCCGCTGATGCAGGACTGCTTGAAGATGTTATCCTTATTCTGACCGGTTCTGATTCAATACTTATTCAGCAGGCACGCATGCGTTTTCCTGGAAGAAGAGGACTGGCAGCAGAAACAAATTTTCATTTGTATCCTTTATCTTTTAGAGAAGTATTAACACTAAAAA
>CBDVDN010000096.1:0-5310 GCA_965372775.1 uncultured Gammaproteobacteria bacterium | reverse complement strand
CAGTTGGTACGCCGATCGCTTTATTATTTATTGCGGTAGCATTTTTATTCTTACCGGCGATTTTCAAAGCTGCGGGTACGACAATATTCGGAAGCGGTGCTTCGGGTTCTATTAGCGGCGTATCGGGTTTCTAATTGTTATGAAACCTTTACAATTATCATTTAACTTAGAATCTTGGCGACCTTTTATGAGGCGAAAAGCCGATCCGGCTTTTCGCCGAATACGCGATAAAGTATTTTATCGTGATCAATATACTTGCCAATTTTGCGGATTTCAGGCTTATGATTATCAGGAGGTTGTCAATATTGATCAGGACTATCATCATAATAGTATGAGCAATATGGCAACAGCTTGTTGTTTTTGCGCACAAAGCCTTTTTGTGCCTATGGTAGGCAAGGGGGGATTTGGCGGTGGAAAATTGATTTACTTGCCTGAAATGAGCCAAGTTGAGCTGAATAGTTTTTGCCATGTGATTTTTTGTGCGATGAGTAATGCGACGGGTTATCATGACACGTCACAGATGATTTATCGTAATTTTAAATTTCGCGCTCAGCCAATAGAAGATAAATTTGGTTCGGGAGCAAGTAATCCTAGTATGTTTTGGCAAATGTTAAGCGGCGCTGATGTTGAAGAGCAACAGGAGGTTGAAAAAATCACGAAGGATTTTCGATTATTACCATCTTATGCAAAATTTAAAAAACAATTAGAACGTTGGGCGGCAACAGCCGCAGAAGAACTTGAGAAATCCGAGTAAATTTTAATTATGGCAAGCTTTATCGATCCATTATTTAATTGCGTTGATTCTTTTCTAGCCTGGCTAAGCACCTCTCTAAAAGAAACAACCGAATCATATTGTGACCTAGAAACAGCTGATGATAAAAACACATTAGTCGCTCACGATGGTTCACTTGTTTCTATTATTCGCTTAGGCGGTATTACACATCTATTAGGAAATGCGGAATTCAATCGACTGCATGAAGGCATTACTTTGGCTTTACAGTCGAATATGAAGAACCCCGGGCATGCCTTTCAATTTTTTTTCAGTTATGATCGAGATTCAATCAAAGACGAAATAAGAAATATTTTAACGCCGGCTATCAATACCGCAAAAAGATTACAGTTAAAGTTAGATGATTTATTTAATGAGCGCGTTAATTATCTTTCTGATTATTGTGGATATGAAAAACTTTATTTGGTCTTATGGACGCGTCCGACCATGTTGTCGAGTGAACAACAAAAAAGGGCGATGAAAGAAAAAGCAAAAGCCACTAAAAAAGAAAAAATTCCGCCTATAAAAAACACACAGAATGTTATTGCGGCAATTCCGGATCTTCGGGATGGACATAACGCGTTTGTTCAGTCTTTATTAAATGATTTGGAGCTGTTGTCTGTTGATGCACATTTATTAGATGTACATGATGCTGTGAAAACAATGCGGGAGGTTGTTGATCCAGATTTTACCAGTAAAGATTGGAAAGCTGTTTTGCCTGGAGATAAAATACCAGTGCGTGATGTAAAAAGCACTATGGGAGAATTATCTGGTGTTTTATGGCCATCTTTAGCGAAACAAATTTTACCGCGTGATGCGGAAAACCTTGATTTAAGAACTTGTCGTATTGGCGATAAGATTTATGCTTCGGTATTTATCGATTTATTTCCACAAGAGCTTAAGTCCTTTATTTATTTATTCAAACGTGTTTTATCAACGAGACTTCCTTGGCGTATTTCATTTTTTGTTGAAAGCGGTGGTCTTTCAACGCTTCGATTTAAATCAGCAGTTGCAAGTATATTGAGTTTTGCCTCTCCGCAAAATCGTCTTATTGCAGATGCGACACAAATGCTGCGTTATATAGATATTAATACGGATGATGCTGTTGTAAAATTACGCGTTTCTTTATCAACGTGGGTTGATTTTGGGAGTGATCCGCATGTATTGCGGACGAGAGCAGCAGAATTAGCAAAAGCTGTTGAAGGTTGGGGGACTTGTGAAGTTTCCGAAATTAGCGGTGATGCTTTTGCTGGAGTAGTTTCCAGCATGTTAGGTGTTTCAACAAATAACGTTGCAACAACTTCTGTAGCGCCGCTTTCGGATGTTGTTTATATGCTTCCTTTTACAAGACCAGCCTCGCCGTGGAATCATGGTGCTGTTTTATTGCGATCACCGGATGGAAAGCCATGGCCTTATCAACCTGGATCTGCCAAACAAACAACTTGGATTGATTTATTTTACGCAAGACCAGGTTCTGGTAAATCTGTTTTATCCAATACGATTAACTTAGGGCTTTGTTTGGCGGCCGGTATTAGACGATTACCGCGCATTTCTATTATTGATATTGGTCCGTCGAGCAGCGGATTAATTTCATTAATTAAAGAAGCTTTGCCCAGAGATCAAAAGCATTATGCGGTTTATCATCGTCTGCGGATGACGCCGGATTATTCAATTAACCCCTTTGACACACAATTAGGTTGTCGTTATCCGACACCGCAAGAACGCGGGTTTTTAGTCAATTTCTTAACTTTATTAGCGACATCTTTAGGAGCAAATAAGCCTTATGATGGTATTTCTGATATGGCAGGGCTTGTTGTTGATGAACTTTATAAAAATTTTTCAGATGGAGAAAGTCCGCGTACTTATACGGTGGGATTAGAGCTATTAATTGACGGTATTTTAGAAGAAATTAGTTTTATTTGTGATGAGCATACAACTTGGTGGGAAGTGACAGATGCGTTATTCGTTGCTGGATTTTCCCATGAAGCTATATTAGCGCAGCGATATGCAATGCCCTTGATTGCTGATGCAGCATCTATTTGTCGCACGCAGCCGATTGAAGATCTTTATGGGACAGTCAAAACCCCGACAAGTGAGTCTTTGATTTCAACGTTTGGACGAATGATTTCAAGTGCAGTACGAGAGTATCCGGTATTGTCACGCATTACTCGTTTTGACGTAGGGGATGCTAGGGTGGTTTCGCTTGATTTAGATGAAGTTGCTAAAAGTGGCGGAGATGTTGCTGATCGTCAGACAGCTGTTATGTATATGTTAGCACGTTATGTGTTGGCGCGGAATTTTTATTTAACAGATGAAAATGTAGAGGATATGCCGGCACAATATAAGACATACCATCAAGAACGCATTTCAGAAATTCGAGAGGATCCGAAACGGTTAGTTTATGATGAATTTCATCGCACGTCTAAAACACAAGCGATACGCGATCAAGTTATTATTGATATGCGTGAAGGTCGTAAATGGAATGTTCAAATCGCATTGATTTCACAATCTGTAGAAGATTTTGATAAAATCATGGTTGAATTTGCTACCTCTATATTTATTATGGATGCGGGTCCGGAGCAAGCAATTAAGAAGTCAGCAGAGATTTTTGGTTTATCTGAGACAGCAAAATATGCATTAAGGACACGTGTACATGGTCCGCGCGAAGGTGGCGCGACTTTTCTTGCTCAATTTGCAACAAAGCACGGCATGAATACGCAGTTACTAACGAGCACGATTGGCCCAGTTGAATTATGGGCTTTTAGCACGACAGCGGAAGATGCACATATGCGGAATCGGCTCTACAAACGCTTAGGTCCGACAGAGGCCAGACGTATTTTAGCAAATTTATTCCCATCTGGTTCTGTGAAGCAGATTATTGATGCGAGATTAGCGGATATGAAAGAAACACAAGGATTTATTGAAGATGTAGACTCATCAAGCGTTATTGATCAGCTTATAAAGGAAGTGCTCGCAGCTTATGCCAAAGATAAGGACGCAAGATATCTCGCGTAAAAATTCATTTCGTTTTATTATCTTCTGTACATGTCAAAACTTTGTAAAAAAATGTGTAGGGTGGGCTAAGCGTCCGTGAATTGACTAAATATTTTTTTCGATCATATTTTCCTAGGCATATATTTTTATAAAAAATATTGTTTTGATTCATTGACTTTATCTATTGATTACCTTAGAGTGCCTTTAATTTTTTATCAGATATCTTTATTATACCTATAGTTCAAAAGTAAAGGTCTAAGAAATGGGAAAAAAAAATGCTTATTATTTGCCTCACGATTATTTGCAAACTCTAATAGATGCTTTAAAAAACTCCGGTCGTCAATGTATTGGTCCTCAAGTGCAAAATGGCGCTATTGTTTATGATGTTTTGGAAGATTCTAATCAATTGCCTTGGGGGGCGGTGGAAAAACAATCTCCCGGTAAATATAGATTAGAGCAAACAGACCAACAGCAGAAAGCATTTAGTTGGGTTAATGGACCTCAAGCAATAAAGCCAATTTTATTTAAGTCACAAGAGACTTTATGGAAAGTTGAGCACAATGAAGATGGAAAGTTGAGTTTTAAATCCAGTGAAGTTCAAGTTAGTCCGCTAGCTATAATCGGCGTGCGTCCTTGTGATATTTCTGCAATGTTAATTCAAGATAAAGTATTTGTCGGAGATCAATACGTTGAAGACAGATATAAAGCTCGTCGAGAAAATCTCTTCATTGTTGCAGTAAATTGTACACGTTCTTCTGATAATTGTTTCTGTGTTTCTGCGGGCGGCGATACGAAAGCAACATCAAATTTTGATATTGTGATGACTGAAATAGAGAATGGCTTTATTATCGAAGCTGGCAGTTCAGCTGGTCAATCTATTTTGGAAGATTTGTCATTATCGTTAGCAGCGGACGACCAAATTAAAACAGCAAATAATTTAGTTAAAAGCGCTGCTGAAAGTCAAACAAAAACCCTTCCGGCAAAAAATCTACGGGATGTTTTGATTGAAAATATGGATCATCCGCTTTGGGATGAAATTGCATCACACTGTTTATCGTGCGGGAATTGCACACAAGTTTGTCCGACTTGTTTTTGTCATGAAGAAAGAGACAGACCTAATCTTGATGGTTCTGGCAGTGAACATGAGAGAGTATGGGATTCATGTTTTACAAAAGTTCATAGTTATCTGCATGGAAAACCAGTTCGGGCTAAAACTTCTGAGCGTTATCGTCAATGGCTGACGCATAAATTAGGCAGTTGGTTTGATCAATTCGGGACAAGCGGCTGTGTAGGGTGTGGACGCTGTATTACATGGTGTCCAGTTGGTATTGATATTACAGAAGAAGCGACAGCTATTTATCGTTCAGCGAAAACAAAAGGAGAAGAATGATGAAAGATTCTTACTTACAGCATGAAGCAGAAATCATAGATCGCACACAAGATACGTTAAATGTTTTTACGATAGGGTTACAGTTTACGGATCCGGAAGTGCAGAAAAGTTACGTTTTTCAGCCCGGTCAATTTAACATGCTATACCTTTATGGTGT
>CBDVDN010000095.1:0-5328 GCA_965372775.1 uncultured Gammaproteobacteria bacterium | reverse complement strand
ATGGTGGAAGTAAATATGCAATCCGCTCCATTCCTTTGCAACTATTATTTAAGGATGATTTTGATTTAGTCGAAAATCTTGTTATAGAAGCAATGAATACGACAGAACGAACGAGCTCAATGGTTGAAAATTTCCACAGCCATTTAAAGATGTATTTTTTCTTAAGAAAAACAACGCTTGGAAATGACTATTTGGACGTGCTTCGGTTTTACATAAATCATACAACATTTATGAGAAGTGAGAACCCAGATAGAGTTGGAAAAACTCCGGCAGAAATATTGACGGGTAAAAAGCATCCGCATTGGTTAGAGATGCTCGGCTACAATCGATTTAAGCAAGCCGCTTAATAAATTTAGCGTATCATTTTTATATAAAAATACTCGGTATAATTCTGTGGGATTCGGCACGCATAGTGTTACCCAAAACATGCTGTTTTTGAACCATGCCAAAAACTGGGAATTGCAATTGCACAATTTGTACAATTGCAAGTTCGTAAAAACGAGGAAAATATATCTTAATTTTCTAAATTTTTGGTCTTGACAATGGGGGGTACCATACCTTCATTGCAATTACATATATTATTCCTGTTTCCTAACTTCTAACTCCTCATACACGCTAACCCATCCCTGCTCTAAGAATTTTATTTTTTTGTTAATTTCCGCTTGTTCGAATAAAAGCACTTTTAATTTTTCTTTGTCGCTCAAAATAGCATTGCTTGACAAACGCTTACTTATTTCTTCCGTTTTTAAATGCAATTTATTTAATTCCGTTTCGATTTTTTTTATTTTATCCTGCAATGGTTTCAGATTTTTCCGATGCTGTGCCGCTGTCTGCCTTTGAAGTTTTCGGTTTTCACCGCCGCTTTTTCCCGCAACAAATTCACTTACCTTTATACTCAAATCAGACGAAGTTTTGAGCAAATACTTTTGATACATTTCTAAATCACCATCATAATGCATGACTTTTTTATTCGCTACAATATATAAGTCATCCACTGTATTTTTTAGCAAATGCCGATCATGAGAAATAAGAACCATCGCACCCGAATAACTTTGTAATGCGAACGTTAAAGCCTGCCGCATTTCAATATCCAAATGATTCGTCGGCTCATCTAATAATAAGAGGTTGGGGCGTTGCCAAATAATCAACGCTAACGCTAATCGTGCTTTTTCTCCTCCGGAAAAATTTTTAACCGGCGCTAATGCCATATCACCCCTAAAATTAAATCCACCCAAAAAGTTTCTTAACGCTTGCCCCATCGCTTGCGGATCTATTTGCTTTAAATGATCTAGCGGCGATAAAGCGGGGAATAGCTGATCTAAAGAATATTGCGCAAAATAACCGACTTTTAAGCCTTTATTCCGCTCACATTTACCTTCTTTTGGTTCCAAATCGCCGGCTAATAATTTAATAAAAGTAGATTTTCCAGCGCCATTAATGCCCAATAATCCTATTTGCATACCAGATTCAATTTGAAAGTCTACGTCCTGCAAAATAGGCTGCTTGGTATAACCAAATACTACTTTTTCTAAGTTTAATAGAAGATGTGGTTTCGATACCGGCTCTAAAAAGTTAAATTTAAAAGGAATATCGACATACGCCTGCGCAATCTCTTTCATTCGATTTAATGCTTTAATGCGACTCTGTGCTTGCCGTGCTTTGGTTGCTTTAACACGAAAACGATCAATATAAGATTGAAGATGACTGCGTTGCTTTTGTTGTTTTTCATGTAGTTTTTGCTGCAGCCCTAATGTTTCCGCCCGATGTTTTTCAAATGCCGAATAATTTCCGGAATACAATGTAATTTGCATCTGATCAATGTGTGCAATATGCGTGACGCTTTTATCTAAAAATTCACGATCATGCGAAATTAATAAAAGCATGCCTGAATATTTGGACAGCCATTTTTCAAGCCAAATAACAGCATCTAAATCTAAATGATTTGTCGGCTCATCGAGCAAAAGCACATCCGATCGACACATTAATGCGCGCGCTAAATTAAGCCGCATTCGCCATCCGCCCGAAAGCGTATTGACTGGTTTTTCCATTTGATATTCGGCAAAACCAAGACCGCTTAATAGTGTTTTAGCTCTAGCATTCGCCGTATAGCCGTCAATATCCTCAAGCAGCCCATATAATTCCGCAATGCGTTTACCGTCTGATGCATGTTGCGCTTTTTGTAAAGCATCTTCAACGTACCGTAATTCTTTATCCGCATCCATAACATAGTCAATAGCTTTTCGATTCGTGCGGGGGACTTCTTGCTCAACATAGGAAAACCGCAAACCAGACGGAAATATCAAACTTCCCGAATCCAGATCTAAATTTCCCAATAACATGGCAAATAAACTTGTTTTTCCTGTTCCGTTTTTACCAATGATGCCAATTTTTTGTTGCGCATAAAACGTCATATTGACCGATTTAAATAACAATTTATTTCCACGGCATAAGGATATATTTTTAAATGTAATCATATTTTATTTTTTTATAAAACAATAAATTTTAGAATTATTCAACAATAACCGGTCGCACTTCCCAAATATCTTTTGCATAATCATTAATAGAACGATCAGAAGAAAATTTACCCATTCTAGCCACATTCAGAATCGACATTTTTGTCCATTGCGTTGTGTTTTGATAGGCATGATTGACTTGCTCCTGACAATCAATATAGGATCTATAATCAGCGCATAATAAATATTCATCTCTCTGATACAACGTGTCTAATAATGGATGAAATAAGTTTGTATCTTGATTTGAAAAATGTCCTGAGCCGATTACTTCTAATGTTTCACGAAGCTCCTCATCAGAATTGATAAATCTCAAAGGATCATAACCGTGTGTTTTTATTTCAAATACTTCATCAGCAGTTAAGCCAAACAAAAAGAAGTTTTCCGCACCAAATTCTTCTCTCATTTCTACATTAGCGCCATCTAAAGTACCGATCGTTAACGCACCATTCAATGCAAATTTCATATTTCCAGTACCCGATGCTTCCTTTCCGGCCATCGAAATTTGTTCGGAAAGATCGGCTGCTGGATAAAGATTTTGTGCTATTTTAACATTTAAATTTGGAACAAATACCACTTTCAAACGATCTTTTACAACTGGATTATTATTAACAACTTCCGCAACTGAATTAATTAATTTAATGATTAATTTCGCCGTATAATATCCGGGGGCGGCTTTACCGGAAAAAAATACGGTTCTCGGCAAGAAATCTAGTTTAGGGTTTTTCCTAATACGATTATACAGCGTAATAACATGCAGGACATTTAATAACTGCCGTTTATATTCATGAATACGTTTCACCTGAAAATCAAATAAAGAATTTGTATTTAAAACTAGTCCTTGCTGCTGTTTAATAATTGCGGCTAGTTTCTTTTTATTTCCCTGTTTAACTTTATCCCACGATTTTTGAAATTTTTTATTATCAGCAAACGCTTCAAGTTCTTTTAAATGATCAAGATATTTTATCCAAGCATCACCAATCGTTTCAGTAATCAGATTAGACAACTCTGGATTGCTTAAAAGTAAAAACCGCCGCGGCGTTATGCCGTTTGTAACGTTATAGAATTTATTCGGAAATATTTCAAAAAACTCCGGCAGTACATTTTTCTTTAATAATTCCGTATGCAGTGCCGCAACACCATTAATTGCATGACTGCCAACACAAGCAAGATTTGTCATGCGAACATACCGTTCACCACCTTCATCAATTAACGATAATTTTTCAATAAATGCGTCGTCTACTGAAAAATCTGCTCGGACATTATCAAGAAACTGGTTGTTAATTTCAAAAATAATCTCCAAATTCCGCGGCAAAACACTAGCAAAAAGTGATAAAGGCCATTTCTCCAAAGCTTCTGCCAATAATGTATGATTGGTATAACAGAATGTCTTTTGTGTAATTTCCCATGCTTTATCCCAATCCATTTGATGTTCATCCACCAAAAGACGCATTAATTCCGCCACGCCAACTGCTGGATGCGTATCATTTAACTGCACAACATACTTTTTGTGGAAATTCTCTAAATTTTTATCTTTTTGTTGATAAATGCGAATCATATCTTGAAGAGAGCTAGAAACAAAAAAATACTCTTGCTGCAACCGTAATTCTCGTCCAGCCAAACGATCATCGTTCGGATATAAGACTTTACTGATATTTTCCGACATTATTTTTTCATTTACCGCGCGATAGTAATCGCCAACATTAAACGCTTGAAAATCAAATGACTCACACGCTTCCGCTTTCCAAAGCCGCAAGAAATTCGCATTTTTAGCTTTATATCCTAAAACCGGCATATCGCACGCAACACTTTTTACAACACGTTCTGGAATCCATTCTACGCAACAACGACCAGCTTCATCCGTATATTTTCGCGTATGCCCGCCGATTTTTACGTCAAAAGAAATTTCCGGACGCGAAATCTCCCAAGGGTTACCATAACGCAGCCATTTATCTGAACTTTCAACTTGCCAACCGTCATGGATTTCCTGATTGAAAATACCGAACTCATATCGAATTCCGTAACCAATAGCAGGTATATTCAAAGTAGCCAAAGAGTCCATATAACAGGCTGCTAATCGCCCTAATCCGCCGTTTCCTAAACCCGGCTCTGCTTCTTGTGCAATAAGTTCATCAAGGTCAAGCCCTAGATCATGCATCGCCTGTTTAACATTATCATAAACATCTAAATTATTAATATTATTCGCAAGCTGCGGTCCAAGCAAAAATTCTGCTGAAAGATAACAAACCGTACGCGCTATTTTTTCCAAATAAGTTTTAGCAGTTTTTGTCCAACACGCCATAAGATGATCGCGTATCGTATATGCCAAACTCATATAATAATCATTTTTAGTGGCAATCGGTGAAAACTTTCCTTGAATATAAGCAAGGTTATCCAAAAATGCCTGCTTAATTGCGTCTGCGCTTAATCCAGTACGTATATCTTCTTCCACAAGTGACGATACTCTTTCTGCCTGTTTTTTCATAGAATTTCCTTCCTATTCAGTACCCTGTTACCGTTAAATCCGGCATTAAAGACTTATTATCTTTAACCCGAACAACCCCCATATCAAATTTTCCATCATCATATAAATTAAACCATCGATAACCCGGCATCAAAGCATCAAGTTCAAAATGTTCACCTTTTTTAAATTGAACAGATGTCGACGGCGTTGAAACAAACGTTATTCCACTTTTCTTTAAAAAATTTTCTTGATGCACATGTCCACAAGCAACTATCTTAATATTTTCATATTTTTTTAGAATGGTTAACAATTCACTATAATTTTCAACGCGCAGTTCATCAAGCCAAGGACTGC
>CBDVDN010000094.1:0-5373 GCA_965372775.1 uncultured Gammaproteobacteria bacterium | reverse complement strand
TTTTGTGTGACGGAAAGCTACGCTAAAACATCAGATGCAATAAAATTCTCACCAATTCCTAAACCAATAACCAAAGGACTCCCGCTTCGAACAGCTATTAAGTGATGCGGTTCATTTTGATCAATAATGCCTAATGCAAATGCACCTGTTAATTGTTTTACCGTATTTTTCACGGACTGCAAAAGGTCAATTTGTTTTTTTTCCCGTTCATAATGTATTAAATGCGCGATCGTTTCTGTGTCTGTATCCGAATGAAATTTATATCCAGCTTTTATTAATTGCTGTTGCAATAAAGTATAATTTTCAATTATGCCGTTGTGAACGAGTGCTATATCTTCTCCAGACTGCTGCGGGTGCGCATTACGCTCACTCGGTTCGCCATGCGTTGCCCAACGCGTATGCGCAATACCAACATTACCGAGCAGCGGCGTTTTCTCAAACATCTTAGATAATCTTTCTACTTTTCCGACTGCCCGCAAACGCTGTAATTGATTTTGACGATCGACAATAACCATGCCTGCCGAATCATATCCGCGATATTCCAAACGCCTCAAGCCTTCTAATAAAATTTCGCCAACATCTCGCTGTGCAACTGCACCTACTATTCCACACATATCTAACCCTCTGTAAATATTCGGTTAACCCGTCATTTTTCTGTAGTATTGTATCTCGCAAATTCATAGATGTCATGTAGGGGCAGCCCTTGCGGCTGCCCATTTGGACGACCGCAAGGGTCGCCACTATACAATAATTTTTACATTATGGATGAACGCAAGGGTCACCACTACTTTTTCTTAGTTCTCGGACTTTCCCAATGATCAATTGTAATTTGTTTCGTGCGCGCCAGCGTTAATTTATTTTTCGGCGCATCTTCCGTAATTGTCGAACCCGCGCCAATAGTTGCATGAGCGCCAATCTTCACCGGCGCTACCAATTGCGTACCTGAACCAATAAATGCATCATCATCAATAATAGTTTGATGCTTTTTAACGCCGTCATAGTTACAACAAATTGTTCCAGCACCCACATTAATATTTTTACCCATTGTCGTATCGCCAATATAACTTAAATGACTAACCTTGCTGCCTTTGCCTATTTTGCTATTTTTTATTTCAACAAAATTTCCAACCTTTGCTTTTTCTCCTAAGACAGTATCGGGACGAATTCTTGCAAAAGGACCAATAACACATCCCTTGGAAATTACTGCCTCTTCAATGACACTGTTTGCTTTAATTTCTACATCATCACCAATCTCAACATTGCGCAATAAAACATTTGAACCAATTTTGCAGCGTGCGCCCAAGGATACGCTGCCTTCTATTATAACATTCACATCAACACACACATCTTTACCAAAAGATAAATTTCCACGCACATCAAAACGATTCGGATCAAGTAACATAAGTCCATTCTTCATATGCTCTTCTGATGATTTCTTTTGAAATAATCTTTCTAAATAAGCCAATTGGATTTTATCATTCACACCGATAATTTCCGTTGTTGTTTCTGGTGATACCGTTGTGATATTAATGCCTCTTTCCAAAGCCATCATAAAAATATCAGTCAAATAATATTCATTTTGCGCATTATCGTTTTTTAATGTTGGCAGCCATTTTTTAAAATACCGTACTGGCACCAAGCAAATACCTGTGTTAATTTCATCAATCGCTTTTTGAGATTTAGTTGCGTCTCTTTCTTCTATTATTGCTTTAGGATTGCCATCTTCATCTCGTAAAATCCGCCCGAATCCATGAGGATTTTCGACATGCGCCGTCAGCCAGCCCACCGCATCTTTCGGTGTTCGTTCCAACAGATGCTCTAATGTTTTCGAAGCAATTAACGGCACATCACCATATAAAACCAATACAATTTCATCTTCGTCAAGATAAGGCAGCACCTGCTTAACCGCATGTCCAGTCCCTAACTGTTCTTTTTGTTTAACCCAATGTATCGACGACAAATGAGATAATTCTTTTACAGCTTCTTCGCTTTCATTTCCATATACAACATGAATTTTGTTTGGCTTTATCTTTTGAGAGGCTAAAACGACGTGCTCTAATAACGGTATACCCGCCATGCGCTGCAATGCTTTTGGCCGTGAAGAACGCATTCGCTTACCTTTCCCTGCAGCAAGAATAACAACACTTAAATTCATTTATCCCCTCTCTCCTCACGTTTTAATATCTTAATAAAATCCATTACAAACGGTTGATTAACTATTTCGGCATCGATGCAAACTAAAAATAAATTTTCACATTTATCTGAAATCGCATTAATCATTAAAGAATCATCATGAAGATATTTAATAGACCCATGACTATCTTTTACTAAAATCGGATCTTGCTCTATTTCATAAGACAAATGCGGTAATTTCAATAATGCAATTTGCCAATCTTGAATTTTATCACTATTTTTTTCTTTAAATTCTTTAACTAGAATTTCAGCGCGTACAAATTTCGATTGATCCAAATACAACACTTTTGGTAATTTGCGCGCATGCAATCGCTTGGCAATTGTAATAGCTGGATGATCTTGATCAAACCCGGCTAAACAACGAATAATTAAATGAACATCATAGTCACATAATTTTTTATATAAAATGTAATTTTCTTTTAAAAAAACTGTTCTTAACTGATTTAAGTCCGATGATTTCTTTGCCGCTTGATTGAATTTATTCATGGCTTTTAAAAATTCAATTAATGTATTGGACTCTAGTTTTGAAAATGCAGAATTTTCTATAATTTCCTGTGCTAAATATCCCAAAAACTTCGCTAATAAAAATTCAGCGGCATATTTTCGTCCATGTTGATAAACGTTTCGCATCATCAATCGCCGTGCCATTAAATATTGTTCAACAACACCAATCCCTTTGCGCGTAATACCCAAGTGTTTTTTCCCATCTTTATTAACTTCTGTTAAACAATGTAACAGCCAACGAAAATCATATTCCCCATAAGTTACGCCGCAAAAGTGATTGTCCCGAAGTAAATAATCCAAACGATCGGCATCAAGCTGCGAAGAAACAATATCCGAAAGTAATTTATCTTTATGCGTGTGCATAATTAAATTTCGAATATCATCAATTTTCTCTAGTGTTAATGGGCAATTTTTATTGTTCTGATTAAATGTTTCTAAGAATTGAGGATCGGCATAGTCCTGCATAAACATCGGTGTCCACATTTCATGCTGAACACATTGACCATAAAAAATTTCTTCGAAAGCATGAGAAAAAGGACCATGACCAATATCATGCAATAATCCTGCCAGTATAACGATCTGCCTTTGTTCAACGCTTAACTCCAGCTTATTGCAAATTTGACTGGCAATATAACAGCATCCAATATCATGGCTAAAGCGCGTATGAACTGCACAGGGGAATATCAAATCCGCAAAGCCTAATTGCTTAATATGACGTAATCTCTGGAAATTTTCACTGTCTATAAACGGCTTAATCCAACCATTTTCCTGACTAGTAAACTCCATTGCACCCAGTACTGGATCTTTAATAACGTGATATAGATTAGTCATGATGGATTACTTACGAAACCGTCCGTGTTTTGCAACACGGAGTTGAGCGATGGCTTTAGTTAATTCGATCATTATTTCAGTGTAATCGTCTAATTTCTTACGACTCGCGAGCATTTCTTCAGCGCTTTCTTTTGCTTCTAATGCACGCTGCTCATCAATATCTTCAGCACGAACAACCGTATCAGCTAAAATCGTTACAATATCCGGCAGCACTTCAATAAAACCGCCATCAACATAGTAATAATCTTCTTCTCCTGTTTTTGAAATCAGCCGCACTTCACCGGGCTTTAAACCAGATAGTAATTGCGTATGTCCGGGAAAAACACCTAAATCACCATCTTCCCCACTCGCAATAACGACTTTTGCACGACCGGCAAATATTTCCTTTTCTGCGCTGACAATTTCTACCCGCATAGTATCAGCGAGCATGTCTGGATGATCAATCTGTTTTTTTAACTCTTTGCTTTCCAAAAGTTTATCCTCTTAAAATATTTTCGAATTTTAAACCGTTTCATGTAGGTTGGGCTAAGCGCCTATAAACCCATATAATACATCTGAAATTAAAATTCGGTTTATAGCACATAAAAACCACAATACTCCATGTTAAGCGCAGCCCAACAGATTGTTGGGCTGCGCTTAAATTAACGTATCGCAGAATATTACAATTCAAAATAAACCCTTACTTAAGCAATTTTTAATTCACTCATGGGT
The DNA here is from genome assembly GCA_965372775.1 of uncultured Gammaproteobacteria bacterium. Classification (GTDB taxonomy): domain Bacteria; phylum Pseudomonadota; class Gammaproteobacteria; order UBA12402; family UBA12402; genus CBDVDN01. The sequence continues at coordinate 1,134 of CBDVDN010000094.1, read as the reverse complement.
GCTTAGCCCAACCTACAAATTTCAATTACAACCTTAAGTGAACGATATACGGTTTTTTATAAAGTCTTCGCTTTTTCGACAACCTGCTGAATCGTTCCAACCATATAAAACGCTTGTTCCGGTATGTCGTCATATTCGCCGTCTAAAATACCTTTAAAACCACGAATGGTTTCTTTTAATGGCACATATTCACCAGACGTGCCCGTAAACACTTCCGCAACAAAAAACGGCTGTGATAAAAAACGCTGAATTTTTCTCGCACGGCTAACCGTTAACTTATCGTCTTCAGATAATTCATCCATTCCTAAAATAGCAATAATATCCCGCAGTTCTTTGTATCGCTGCAAAGTACTTTGTACGCTACGTGCAACTTTATAGTGTTCTTCGCCAATAACCAGCGGGTCGAGTTGACGGCTTGTTGAATCGAGCGGATCAACAGCCGGATAAATACCTAACTCCACAATCTGACGAGATAAAACAACTGTTGCATCTAAATGCGCAAACGTCGTTGCTGGAGAGGGATCGGTTAAATCATCTGCTGGCACATAAACCGCTTGGATTGACGTAATAGAACCCGTTTTTGTTGAAGTAATACGTTCTTGAAGTGTGCCCATTTCTTCGGCTAATGTCGGCTGATACCCCACAGCAGAAGGCATACGTCCCAACAGAGCAGAAACTTCCGTACCCGCTAGCGTATAACGATAAATATTATCGATAAACAATAAAACATCCCGTCCTTTATCTCTAAAACTTTCAGCGACCGTTAATCCAGTCAAAGCCACTCTGAAACGATTACCGGGCGGTTCGTTCATCTGACCATAAATCAAAGAAACTTTATCTAAAACATTTGATTCCTTCATCTCGCGATAAAAATCATTTCCTTCTCGTGTTCTTTCTCCTACACCGGTAAATACAGAAAAACCTTTATGCTCATGAGCAATATTACGAATTCATTCCATCATGTTTACGGTTTTCCCAACACCAGCGCCGCCAAACAGTCCAATTTTACCGCCCTTCGCAAATGGGACGAGCAAATCAATTACTTTAATACCTGTCTCTAACAATTCCTGCGCCCCTGCTTGTTCTGAAAAACTAGGCGCTGAACGGTGAATCGGCAGTTGCTGTTTTTCGTTA
>CBDVDN010000093.1:0-5380 GCA_965372775.1 uncultured Gammaproteobacteria bacterium | reverse complement strand
TAATATAACAGCATATTTTTCAGGTAGATTATTTTTTATTATATCTATATTATACCAAAAGTATCCATTATAATTTACAATTGGTGCATAAATATAATTGGTATATTTTGAAACATTTAAATACTTTTTATTGTGTTCTATTGAATATACTTTAAAAAATTTACACAATTCTATTGTTCCTTTACCACTCCCTAACTCTAAAATAGTCGAGTCCATAGGTACGTTATTAATTAACCAGCTTAATAATTCAAATGGAATTGAAGTATTATCTAGATTGTTTTTATTTATATCTATGTAAGGTATACAAAAATAAAAAAACAGTTTATATGCCATCTCTTCCAATCAATTATTAATTTATCTCAATTACTGTGCACTTTAGCGCACAGTAGTTGAGATATAGAACTTTCAAAGTCTTGGAAAATTATCAAACAATTGGCGATAATTTTTGTCGTTCTTAAACAAAAGGAGAATTAATATGAAACAATTAACACAAAATGTTGATCATAAAATAGCTGTTTTGGTTAAGCATGTGAGAAAAGCGAAAAAACAATCTCATTTGCTTCATTTAATGAAAGATAATGATAATTATAAAAATATTGAAATAATGTTAAATCAAGTTGATAGATTGTTTGGGCAGTTAAGAAAAGAGATTGCTGATGACGATTAAACATATACCTCGCGAGGTATATATTGAGACCGTTGCAATCCGCTCCATTTGTCATTCCAGCGAAAGCGGGAATCCATATAAATAAACACCTTATATTTTTAGTTTTAGCAAAAATATTCGGCTTGCAACAGCCCCATATTCAGATTTTAAAATTTATTGTTTTGTGAAAAAAATCGTTCTTGAGTTTCTAGACATAAAGCGGTTAATTTATTTCCCCAAGAGCAGCCAGTATCAATTGTAAAAATATTGGGTTCATTTGTGATACCATTTAATGATGCCCAATGCCCGAATACTATTTTACAATTTAAATGCTTTCGATTTGGGACTTTAAACCATGGCAGCAATTCATGTGATTGGCTTCCGACTGAACCTTTTTCTTTTAAATTAAGCCGTCCTTGTGTATCACAATAGCGCATTCGAGTAAAAGCATTAATAATGAATCGGTAACGATCTATGTCTTTTAAATCTTCTCGCCATATATCTGGTTTATCGCCATACATATTTTCAAGTAAGGGTTTGTATTGATTGCTTCTAAGGATATTTTCAATTTCTTTGGCATAATTTCTTGCATTATTAAGGGTCCATTGCGGCGGTAATCCCGCATGAACCATCATAAAATTAAGATTAGCATCATAATGTAAAAGTTTTTGATTTCTTAACCATGTTAGTAATGTTTCTTTATCCGGCGCTTTTAAAACGTCTTGAAAGGTATCACAGTGACGTAAAGGCTGAAATCCATAAGCAACAGCTAATAGATGTAAGTCGTGATTACCTAATACAATACAACATCTATCAGAAATATTTTTTATAAAACGTAGAACTTTAATCGAGTTTGGTCCGCGATTAACTAGATCACCAACAAACCATAGGTTATCTTTTTTAGAATCAAAATTAATAACATCAAGTAATGCGATTAATTCTTCATAACAACCTTGAATATCGCCAATTGCATAAGTTGTCATAATTTAGCTCCTTAATCCTAGATTCGGTAGTTAAATGCTACTGCGAGCTAATAATGCAATGAATCTAAAAGAGAATTTTGTAAAATTTAATTCACCGTAGGAGTAACTACTGCTTTCATTATAAAATTTAACAAACTTCTTTTGACTCTTCATCACCTGATTAGCTCGAGTTCAGCATTCAACTGCTGAATATAGGATGATCGACAAGAAAATTACTAATTTTAACATACTGTTCAATTGTAATTTGTTCTGGTCGTTTTTTAGGATCGATATCGATTTTAGATAAGCTTTCTGTTAAAATAATTTTTTTTAAAGCATTTTGTAAAGTTTTACGACGCTGTGTAAAAGCAAGTCTTACGACGTTTTCTAACACCTTAATATTTTTTGCAATAAAAGGTATTTTTTTGTGTGGAATTAAATGAACCATTGCTGAATTAACTTTTGGTTTTGGTTTGAATGCTTCTGGCGGAACAATAAATAAGTTAGTTGCTTGACAGAAATATTGAACCATTACACTCAGTCGTCCGTAAGATTTAATTCCGGAAGAAGCACACAATCTTTCTACAACTTCTTTTTGTAATAAAAAACACATATCTTTAATTGCATTTAATTGTGATATAAGATGAAATAATAAAGGAGAAGAGATGTTATAAGGTAAATTGCCAACAATTCTTAATTTTTGATCTTCATTAACAAGTTTTTTAAAATCAAATGTTAAAGCATCTGCAGAATGAATAGTTAAATTTTTAAAATCTTTAAATTTATTTTTTAATTTTGGGATTAAGTCCCTATCGATTTCAATAACATCTAATTTATGAACTTGCGGTAATAATTTTTCAGTTAATACACCCAATCCTGGACCGATCTCAATAATATGATCATTTTTGTTTGGTGAAATAGCAGTAATGATGCGATCAATAATAATTTCATCACGCAAAAAATTTTGCCCGAACCGTTTACGAGGGTGATGAGTTTTTATTAATGTGGCTCGATCATACTGATGTGTCGTGCTACTGCAAGCCATGATCCTAAATATCCTAATATTGCGCCGCCGGCTAGTAAAAATAAAGTTGATTTAATATCTAACCCCATAGGCTGAAAATTACTGCCATAGAGTTCTGATAAACGAGTAATAGAATTTTGTAGCCACCATAATGTACTATCGACTAATAACCATGCAATAATAGCGCCGGAAATACCGTATATAATTCCGCTATAAAGAAAAGGTCTACGAATGAATCTATCAGTTGCACCAAGTAATTTTGTTACAACAATTTCATCATGATGGTTTTGTGTTGTTAATCTAATGGTATGACCAACAATCAATAAAACAGCGAGCATAAACAATATCCATAAAGCATAAATAATATGATGTCCTAACATAATGATCGCATTTAAGCGTTCTAACCAATCTCTATCGGATTGCACCTGATTGATTTGTGGTAGACGTTTTAGGCGAGCGACTAATTGATTAATTTGCAGAGATGTACGAATATTCGCTTCCGGCTGAATAACAATAACGCCAGGTAATGGATTTTCTTTAAATTCCGACAAGATCTTGTCAAAACCAAATTGTTTTTGAAAGTTTTTTAAGCCGATATCAGGAGGGATATATTGTACTTGAGCAATATCATTATCTACGCGTAAAAGGCGTTGTAAATTATCAATTTGATCTTTGTGAATACCTATATCTAAATAAATGGAAATTTGAGCAGTATGATGCAAGCCGCTCGTTGCGGTTTGAACGTTCTTTAATAGAACATATAATCCCATTGGCAAAGCCAAAGCGATGCCAATAACAGCAAAAGTCATAATACTAGTTAGAGACGAAAGGCTCAATTGACCGAAACTAGTCTTAATGGCTTTTATCTGCTTGACCAAAAATAAAAATAAGCGAGATAGAGCAGATATTTTTCGTTCATTTGCCATCATATTAAATGCCCTGCTTTCAAATCGAGGATTCGATAGTTTAGCTGATTAATTAATGTAACATCATGTGAGGCAATCAAGACAGTCACGCCGGCTTGGTTAAATTGTTCAAATAATTGTAAGATATTTGTTGAAAGATCTGGATCCAAGTTTCCAGTAGGTTCATCAGCTAATATAATCGGCGGTTTGCTGACAATCGCTCGAGCGATGCTGATGCGCTGCTGTTCTCCGCAGGACAATGTTTCTGGTAGTAATTTTTCTTTATTGAGTAAGCCGACTTTATCTAAAGCGGCGCGAGTACGTTTTTTAATTTCTTGATAGCGATAATCTTGAATAACTAATGGAAGCGCAACATTATCAAATACACTACGATCGAACAGTAAGCGAGAATTTTGAAAAATTAAACCGATTTGTCGACGAATATAAGGAATTTCACGCTTACCGATACGTGTCAAGTTTTGACCGTTGATGATGATATCGCCATTAGATGGTTTTTCGAGTAAAGCGATAAGTTTTAGCAGTGTGCTTTTTCCCGCGCCGGAATGTCCAGTTAAAAAAGCCATTTCGCCTTTATTAAGATGAAAGCTTATCTGTGATAAAGCCTCACAACCATTCGCATACCGTTTGCTAATGTTATCAAAATCAATCATTGTTATGCTGCATCTCATCAAAAGAAAATAAGGCATCAACAAAAACTCTAGTATTAAAAGGCTGCAAATCATCAACTTGTTCGCCTACACCAATAAAGCGGATAGGTAATTTTAATTGATTCGCAATGGCAAAAATCATGCCGCCTCTAGCTGTTCCATCCAGTTTGGTTAATGTGATACCTGTTAAATTAACCGCCTCATTAAATTTTTTTGCCTGTGAAAGCGCATTTTGCCCAATGCCGGCATCGAGTACTAACATAATTTCATGAGGTGCTTTATAATCTAATTTTTTAATGACGAGCACAATCTTTTTCAATTCTTCCATTAAATTAGTTTGTGTGTGTAAACGTCCAGCCGTATCTGCAATAAGCACATCGGCATTTCGTGCTTTGGCGGATTGTATTGCATCAAAAATAACTGAAGCGCTATCAGCGCCAATTTGTTGAGCAATGACGGGGACATTAATGCGTTCCCCCCAAACTTGCAATTGTTCAATAGCAGCAGCTCGAAACGTATCGCCGGCAGCCAGAACAACTTTTTTTCCTTCGTCTTGGAGTTTTTTTGCAAGTTTACCGATCGTTGTGGTTTTGCCGGTTCCGTTAACACCAACGACTAAAATAACAGTTGGATGATGTTCTTCATGAATTTTCAAGGGAATTTCAACAGGTAACAATAACTGAGCGAGTTGATCTTTCAAAGCATCAAAAACAGCTTTGCCGTCGTTTAGCGCTTTTCTTGATAATTGTTGAGAAAGGTCATTAATGATTTTTTGTGTAACGTCATAGCCCATATCGGACGTTAAAAGCAAGGTTTCGATCTCTTCAAGCAATTCATCGTCAATGATCTTCTTGCCGAGTAATGTATCAGCCAAGGTATTGGTAAAAGAAAGCCGGGTTTTAGATAGTCCAGATTTTAAACGGTTTAACAGACCGCCTTTTTTTTCGGTAGTTTTATCCGTTATCGGACTTTCTTTTTTTCGTTTAAAATGTTTTAACATGGAAGCAATAACCTTTATACTTTACATTAAGTTGTTATGGTAGTAGGAAAAAGAGGAGTTAGCAATGATCATTAAGCGTTCTTCTGACATAAAGCTTTGTTTCTTAGCTTAAATTTTGCTCAATCTGCTGTTTGATAAATCGCTCCATTTTGGATATTCTTTGTTTTTTTGTCCG
>CBDVDN010000092.1:0-5404 GCA_965372775.1 uncultured Gammaproteobacteria bacterium | reverse complement strand
CGTATTTTGTTACCCAAAACACCGCTTTTTTGAACCATCCCCAATTTTCCCTCGTTCAGACAAATAATATTATGTGTGTTTTCTTTTAGCCATTTGTCGTTATGGCTCGAAATGATGATTGTGGTATTATGCTGAGCGGCAATATTTTTTAGCGCATGATTGATCAATTCAGCATTTTCAGAGTCGATATTGGCAGTCGGTTCATCTAATAGTAAAACATTTGGGTTGATAATAATGCGGGCGGCGAGCGCAACTCTTTTTATCTCTCCTCCAGATAATTCATTGTAAGGTTTTTTTAAAAAGGACGTGGCATTTAAACCGACTGTTTCTAATGCATCAATCACTTTTTCTTTGAGATTTAATGTTTTACCGCGAAGCTTTAGTCCGTATGCAATGTTTTCAAAAACAGTTCGTTTTAATAGTAAAGGTTCTTGTAATAAGAGGGTGACTTTTTTTCTGAATGTGAATAATTTGTCTTTTCGATAAGGTTCGTCGAAAAAAACAAGCGAGCCGGAACGGAAAGGTTTTAGAAAAGCGAGCAGCATGAGCAGTGTTGTTTTGCCGCTTCCATTTGCTCCGCCGATGCCTAGAATTTCTCCTTGTTTTATGGTTAGATTGCTGATGTTTAATTTAAATTTTCCGCCATAATCGCATTGTATGTTATTGAGCTGATAAGCGTTCATGAGGGCGAGTACCTGTTTCGGAGAATCATAACCAAAGCATTGATAATGAATGCAAATAAAAGTAAAACAAGCCCAAGCGCAATGCCTGTTGCAAATGCGCCTTTTCCGGTTTCAAAAGCAATTGCAGTCGTTATGGTTCTTGTAAACCATTTGATATTGCCGCCGACCATCATCGCAATACCTACTTCAGAGACAACTCTGCCATAAGCCATAACGCCGGCTGCAAAAATAGCATATCTTGATTCATATAAAATACTCAGAATGAGTTTTTTGCGGTTTGCGCCTAAGGTTAAGATTGTATTTTTTAAGCGTTTGTCGATTGTTTCAATGGCTTGACTGGTTAAAGCAATAACGATAGGCAGCGCAAGAATCGTTTGACCGATGATCATCGCTTTGAGCGTGAATAGAATATTGAGATTTCCAAATGGTCCAGAATGAGAGAAAAACACATAGACAAACAATCCGATTACAACAGTGGGTAAGGCGAGTAACGTATTAGCGAGCGTTTTTAATATTTTTTGTCCGAAGAATTTTGAATAACCAAGTTTAAAACCAATTGGAATGCCGATTATTAAACTTAATGCGGTAGAGCAAGTGGATGATTTAAGCGTGGTGAAAATGGCGGAATAAACTGAAGCATTTCCGGTTAATAACAGATGTATTGCTTTTGTAAAACCATTGAAGATGTAGTTCATGCGTTAGTGTAGGGGGCGACCCTTGCGGTCGTCTCCCTTATAATTCGGCGTAAATAAAGGTTTTCCAAGTAGTCTAAAGTTTGCAATGAGAGATTGCCCCTTTTTAGAAATCATCCAATTTTTAAAAGTATTTGCAAGCCGAAATTTGATGTTTTTACATCTTGTTGGATTTAAGGAAATAACAGAATATTGGTTTTTTAGTAATTTTCCGCCAGAAACCAAAATGATAGGCAGTGATGTTTCATGATGTTCTGCTTTGAATTTAATAAATGTTCCGCGATCTGTTAGTGTATAAGCCCTCATTTGCCATGCCATGTTGAGCGTTGTCATCATCACTTTACCAGAATCAATATAACATGATGTTTTATGTGACGGAATTTTGATGTGCGAATTCAACAATAATGCTTTTTCTTTTTTATTTGTGCCAGAATCATCTCCGCGGCTGACGAAGGTTTGGTGCAATAAGGCGATTTTTTTAAGTGCTTCTTGCGCTGAAGTTCCGCGAATGTGTGCAGGATCAGATTTTGATCCGATAATAACAAAATCATTGTACATGACTTGCGTTCTATGGAGTCCATAACCTAAATGGACGAATTTTTTTTCTGCGGACGGCGCATGAACTAATAAAACATCGGTATCACAATTCTTGCCGATTTCCAGCGCTTTTCCAGTTCCGACTGCAATCCATTTTAATTGAATACCGGTATCACAATTAAAACGCTGCGCTAGATAAGTTAACAAGCCAGTATTATCTGTGCTAGTTGTTGTAGCTAGCATCAGTGTTTTTTGATGTGCATGCGCTAGACCACAGCATAGCGCGCCGCATAAAAAGAAAGCGATTTTTTTCATGTTTTTTCTTTTATTTTTTATGCTGTGTTAAGCAGTCTATCTGGATGCGTATAGATATTTGCTCGAGTCGATCGAACAAACCCGCAAAGTGTTATTCCCCATTTATCTGCTGCGTCAATCGCGAGTGAAGAAGGCGCTGATACGGCTATGATTAATTCAATGCCAGCTCTTGCGGCTTTAGCAACCATTTCAAAGCTTACTCTGCCGGATAATGTGACGCCGCAGCCTTTTAAAGTTTTTTGTTCTATTAATGCTTTTCCAATTGTTTTGTCGAATGCGTTATGTCTGCCAATGTCTTCGCAAAATGCAAAAATGTTACCGTCTGGTGTAAAGATTCCGGCCGCATGTGATCCGCCAGTAAGGTGAAAGGCTTGCTGTGAGGCATACAGTTGATCGATGAGATACATGATGTGACTTGAAGAGAATTGTAAAGTATGTTGACAAGAGGGGATGCTTTGCAGCAAATCGTCAACCTTGTTATTTCCACATAGACCGCAAGAACTTGTTATGACTAAGTTTTTCTGAGCTTGTGCGACGTCTGGATTCTTGATCTGAGCAGTCATCATTGCTGTTTCGTTGTTGTCGGGTTCTGAAATTGAAACAACATCTTCAATAGATCCAATCATGCCTTCCGAAAACATAAAACCAATAACCAATGCTTTCAGATCAGCCGGCGTGCATATCATTGTGAACTGGCCGACTTGATCTATGTCAATAGAAATCGGTTTTTCTATGATGACTTGATCGGGTACTTGCTTAGCGCCGGAATTGACGCGAGATATTTGATTTAAAACAATCGGACGTATTATAGGCGTGTCAGTAGGATTGTTGAATTGTTCTTGTAAATGTCTTGATTTATATGATGAGTTGTCCATGGTGTTTATCATTGGATCTTGAGAATCAAACGAATTAGGCTGAGAGATATTTTGACCAAACAAACGGCTCTTATGCCGTCGCGTAGATTCTTTTGTAGATTTTCTACGAAACGGTCTAGCCAAATGGTAAATTGATTTTTTATCGGTGTATTTCATGAAGTTTTTCCTTAAATAAAAAAGTTAAAATAATTACGGTCGATTTTTTATCCGATTTTATCCTATGATGTGATGTTCTCCGCAGTTTTGACAGTATGGTGAATGACTATGACTTTAATAGCCAATTGGCATCAACTTCGAATTCATGAGCAATTTTTTCTAACAAATCGGAATCAATTGACCGTGTCCCGTCCAAAATATTATGACTGATAGGTTTGGACAAATTAAACAATTGTCCAAATGCTACAGCTCTTTCGTTGTGATTTGCTGGAATACCAGCGGTATCTAAAAGACGATGAAGTCGTTCGATTGAAATTTTATGGGCTGTCATAATTATACCTGCTTAAAAGAGACTATCACATAAAGAAATGATAATATTTTATTTTTTAAGAAAATTCGAGGAAAATATACAATATTTTTAAAAAATGTTTTATTAGACGGATGGTATAAAGGATCATGAGGGTCGCGGATTGAGGGGATGTGTCGCTTTGCGGCGAATTAATATAAAAAATCATCGCGAAACGATTCATGGACTCAATCCTTATTCCTCGATCCTCGATCCTCAATCTTAATAAGGTTCATTATTTTGAAGCACATAGCTTCCTTCTAGGGCAAATATTCGATTAACCCGTCATTTTTCTGTAGTATCTCGCAGATTTGCAGATTCTATTTGGGGGGCAGCCCTTGCGGCTGTCCATTTGGGAGACCGCAAGGGTCGCCGCTACATTTGGGCGACCGCAAGGGTCGCCCCTACATAGGATCTATAAATTTTACAATAACGGGTTAACCGAATATTTGCCTTCTATAGGACGCATTAACAATTTTATCTTCTTATGAAGGTGGATGCTTTAAAGTTTGTAAGACGTGATTGAATATCAGAAAAATGATAATCTGTCCTCTGTCTTCCATCTTCCAAAACGAGAGAGAGAATATATTATGGTATCAATAGAAGAATCTTTGGCAATTATTAAGCAAGGCGCCGTTGAAATTATATCGGAAGATGAATTGCGAGAGCGGTTGAATGAGGAAAGACCACTGCGGATAAAGGCGGGGTTTGATCCGACCGCTCCGGATTTACATCTAGGGCATACAGTAGTTATTAATAAATTACGTCAGTTTCAAGAGCTTGGTCATGAAATATTATTCATAATTGGTGATTTTACAGCGATGATAGGCGATCCGACCGGTAGAAATGTTATGCGTAAAACGTTAACAGCAAAAGAAGTCGCAGAGAATGCCAAGACTTATCGAGATCAAGTCCTTAAGATTTTAATGCCGGAGAAGACTAAAATTTTGTTTAATTCGGAGTGGATGGGGAAGAAAACGGCTGTTGATATGATTAAATTGGCTTCTTCTTATACTGTTGCGCGAATGCTGGAGAGAGAGGATTTTAAGAAGCGTTATAATAACGAGCAGCCGATTTCCATACATGAATTTTTCTATCCGCTTATTCAAGGATATGACTCTGTCGCTATTGAGGCAGATATTGAATTGGGCGGTACGGATCAAAAATTTAATTTATTAATGGGTCGGGAGCTGCAGAAAAATTATGGACAACCCCCTCAAATTGTTTTGATGATGCCGATTATTGAAGGTACTGATGGTGTTAGAAAAATGTCGAAATCATTAGAAAATTATATTGGCATTACCGATTCACCTTCGGAAATGTTTGGTAAGATCATGTCGATTTCCGATGAATTAATGTGGCGTTATTTGGAGTTGCTTAGCTTTAAGCCGGTATCTGAAATTGCACAATGGAAAAAAGAAGTTGAGGCTGGCGCCAACCCCAGAGATATTAAAGTTAATTTGGCAAAAGAAATTATTGAGCGATTTCATAATGCAGACGCTGCGGAATCTGCTCATAAAGCTTTTATTGCGCAGTTTAAACGTCACGAAATGCCGGAGGATATTCCTGAATTAGAATTGTCGTCACAAGAGGGCGGATTGCCAATCGCGAATCTTCTCAAGCTTGCTGGTTTGGTCTCTAGCACCTCAGAAGGGATGAGAATGATCAAACAAAAAGCAGTTCGTATAGATGGTGAGCGAATTGAGGATACATCTTTATCTTTGCGCATTCAGTCTGGAACAACGCATATTTATCAGGTTGGTAAGCGGCGTTTTGCGAAGGTAAAAATTATTTAGCTAA
>CBDVDN010000091.1:0-5405 GCA_965372775.1 uncultured Gammaproteobacteria bacterium | reverse complement strand
ATGGATATTATGGAAGAAACAAAAAAAACATCATTAAAGCAAGAAACTACGCCAAAAAAGATCACCTTAAAGCGGAAGACGACTAGCAAGTTAAAAATTACTGGTATACAAAGCCGTGGACAGAAGAAAACTGTTGATGTGGAAGTACGGAAAAAACATACCTATATAAAACGAAGCGTTATTGCTGAACAAGAGAAAAAACATCAAGAGGAAATCGAACATTTAGAGGCGGAGAAATTAGCCGCATTACAGGCAAAACAGGAAGCTGAGAAAAAAACAAAAGAACTGAAGCTTCAGCCAGAGGAAAAAGCGAAGGAAAAAGAAGAAAAAACACCTGAAAAATCGAGAATAGAAACAGTTGGATTTATTGATTTAGGTCCCAGAGAATCAGAAAAAGATAAATTGAAAGCGAAAAAGAAAGCTAAAGCGCGGCAGGTCGAAAAAGCGCGCAGCCATAAGAAAATTGATATTCGTTCTGTTGATTTATCTGAGGAAGATATTAGTTCCGAAGCGAGAAAGAGACAACAACAGAAAATAGCTAAAGCTGTTTTGTCAATCAAAGTGTCAAAACAAGCGTTTGAAAAACCGACAGCGCCTATTATTCGAGAAGTTACTATTCCAGAAGTGATTTCTGTCGGAGAGTTAGCTCAAAAAATGTCTGTCAAAGCAGCCGAAGTGATTAAGGTTCTGATGAAATTGGGCACCATGGCAACGATTAATCAAACGATTGATCGGGATACGGCCATACTGATTGTTGAAGAAATGGGTCATAAAGCGAAGCTGGTTAATGAAAATGCGCTTGAAGATTCACTCTTAGCGCAATTAGAAATTTCCGGCGAAGCTATTGATCGCGCTCCTGTTGTTACGATTATGGGGCACGTCGATCACGGCAAAACCTCCTTATTGGATTATATTCGCCGATCTAAAATTGCTGATGCAGAAGCGGGGGGCATTACACAGCATATCGGTGCTTACCATGTTGAAACACCAAAAGGTATGATTACCTTTTTGGACACGCCTGGGCATGAAGCCTTTACTGCCATGCGCGCGCGTGGCGCGGAAGCGACTGATATTGTTATTTTGGTTGTTGCTGCGGATGATGGCGTTATGCCGCAGACAATAGAAGCTATCGAACATTCTAAAGCCGGCAATGTCCCGATCGTTGTAGCGGTAAATAAAATTGATAAGCCAGAAGCTAAACCGGAGCGCGTCAAAACAGAGTTGACTCAGCATAATGTTATTGCAGAGGATTTTGGCGGTGATGTGATGTTTGTCAATATTTCCGCTAAAACAGGTGAAGGTGTTGATGCTTTATTAGATGCTGTTTTGCTGCAGGCAGAAGTTCTAGAATTAAAAGCCGTTGCAGATACATCGGCTCGCGGTATTGTTATTGAATCGCGTCTGGATAAAAACCGCGGTCCAATTGCATCTATCTTGGTTCAGCAAGGCACACTGCATGCAGGGGACGTTGTATTGGCAGGCGTTGCCTTTGGTAAAGTCAGAGCCATGTTAAATGAAATGGGACAGCGTGTTAAAACTGCCGGTCCTTCTATTCCGGTTGAAGTTTTGGGATTAGCCAATATGCCTAATGCGGGAGATGAAATAGTTGTTGTGCAAAGTGAACGCAAAGCGCGGGAGGTTGCGCTATATCGACAAAGTAAACGCAGAGAGCAAAATCTTTTCACTGAAAAATCAGTTACGTTAGAGAACTTATTTGAGAATCTAGGTAAAGAAGGTGTTGGTACTTTAAATATTATATTAAAAGCGAGTGTTCAAGGATCCGTAGAAGCTTTGCGGGATTCATTATTAAAGATATCGACAGATGAAGTTAAAGTAAACATTATTTCTAGTGGTGTTGGCGGTATTACAGATTCGGATGTGAACTTAGCGATTGCGTCCAAAGCTATTATTATCGGATTCAATGTTCGAGCTTCCGCATCGGCAAAACAATTAATAGAATCCGGTGAAGTAGACGTTCGTTATCACAGTATTATTTATGAAGCCATTGGACAAGTAAAACAAGCGCTAAGCGGACTATTATCCCCTGAAATTAAAGAACAGATCATTGGTCTTGCCGAAGTACGTGATGTTTTCCGTTCTCCGAAATTTGGTGCTATTGCGGGATGTATGGTGATCGAAGGAACGGTCAAACGGAACAAGCCTATTCGTGTTTTACGTGATGATGTTGTAATATACGAAGGAGAATTAGAATCCCTGCGCCGCTTCAAAGACAATGTTAATGAAGTGCGTCACGGTATGGAATGCGGTATTGGTGTAAAAAATTACAATGATGTCAAAGCTGGCGATCAAATTGAAGTATTTGAGCGCATTGAAGTAGAGCGGACGCTTGCATGACAGAAGAATACAGTCGAACTCAGCGTATTGCTTCACTCATGCAGGCTGAATTAGCGCGAATCATTCAGCTTGAAATGATAGATCCTCGCGTAAAATTTGTTACGGTTACGCACGTAAAAGTTTTTCCCGACCTTTCTTATGCAAAAGTCTACATTATCGTTCACGACGAAAAACAAGAAGAAGAGGCGCTCAGTGCATTAAACAGTGCGGCAAAGTTTTTGCGTCATCAATTATCCCAATCGATGGACTTACGAAAAACACCAGTATTGCAGTTTTTTTATGATGAGTCTGTTCGAACAGGCGATCATATTTCTCAATTGTTCAAAGGAATCAGTGAAAAAGAAAAAAATGAAACAAAAACGTGAATATAGACAAATTACCGGTGTTTTATTGCTAGACAAGCCGATTGGAATTTCATCCAATCAGGCATTGCAGCACGCCAAAAGAATTTTCAACGCAAAAAAAGCGGGACATACGGGCAGTTTAGATGTTTTGGCAACTGGTTTGTTGCCGATTTGTTTTGGACGTGCAACTAAATTCACTCAATTTCTTCTAAACGCTGACAAATATTATAAAGTAACAGCTTGTCTTGGAAAACATACGACGACAGGTGATGCCGAAGGCGAGATTCTCGAAACAAAACCTATCTCACATATTAATGAAGCATTTCTTAATGAAGTTTTAGCAAAGTTTCGTGGAAAAATTCAGCAAATACCGCCAATGTTTTCGGCATTAAAGCATCATGGAAAACCACTATATCAATTGGCGAGACAAGGTATTGAAATTGACCGCGAACCTCGTTTTGTTCATATCAATAAACTAACCTTGTTGGAATGGAACAATGAAGATTTAACGTTAGAAGTTCATTGCAGTAAAGGAACCTATATTCGCACGCTGATTGATGATATTGGAAAAGCGTTAGGCTGCGGCGCCTATGTAACCATGCTGCGGCGAATCGGAGCAGGATCTTATAATATATCGGATGCATTAACCTTAGATCAACTTCAAGAAATCTATGATCAATCAAATTTCGACGGTATTGATGCGCATGTATTGCCGATCGAATCAATGCTGCGGCATCTATCGGCTCTGTTATTATCGGATGCTCAAATTCAATTATTAAAAATTGGGAGATCATTAACGTTATCAATTGATCAAACTGGTTTATTTCGTTTAATTGATAAAAACAATCGATTTTTAGGTTTAGGCAAAATAGACGGAAATGGTAGTATGATCGCAAAGCGGTTGATATGAACCAGAGTAAACGCCAGCAATTCTCAATGAGTGACAAATTTTGAACAATATTTTTCTAATCAAATAAGGTTTTGAAAAATCAAGCATTATGAATGTTCTAAACGTTAAATTTCCAATCAAAAAAGCAAAAAAAGACAAAAAAATAGCGCGAATAATTTTAAGGAAATTGAGAAATCCTTTTTATTTATCAGCCTGTTATAATTCATTGAGAATTGCTGGCAAACACCCTCTGTCTCACAAAATGCAGGCACACCGCAAAGCGCTAATAATTTTGAAGGCTTTGCTGACGATGATATTCCCTTTTAATGAAACGACAAGAACTCCCTGCGCTCTTGGCGCAGGGTTCTTTACAATTATTGTGGCAAACAATATTAGCGTTTTAGACTCAAGTAACATATGAAACACGGTATTTTATCTATTTTCTCAAGCGGACATCTCGGCGTTGTTGTTTTTGAAAACAAAACTAATGAGCAATCGTCTTTAGGTCAGCAAATCACAAAAGCATTTTTGACAAACCAATCTGAAGGGCTTATATCATTAGCTGCCGCACGTGTTATTGATAACTGGGAACCATCATTAATATATTGGCGTGATTTTGCTGTTCGTTATTTAGATGAACTTTCTAAATTAACACACCATGATTCATTAGGTTTTGATATAATTCCTGCGCCTTCAAAAAACGAACTAGAAAGCATTCTATTAGATTTGCCGCCAATGCAGGGTATGGAATACTGTACCATTGATATATTAGAAAAGATCTGGAAAGAGCTTGATCTTTGGGTACACGAAGAGGTCGAGCGGCTTAAAATAGTAATAGGGGAATTTTTAAAAAAACACGTGCCGATCTGGCATCAGATAGGTCGCGTATGTTTTCATTTAGCAGAAAATAAAAATAATTCTGAATATCCTTTTGCTTTTTTAGCAACATATGCCCCTAGACTTGGGAAAAATTCCCGCGTTCAATATCAACCTTTGCGAGAAGCACTTCAAGAATACGCAGGAGAACAAAACAAAAAAGCATTGTTTCAATTACTCAAACCGATTCATGAAGCTTCTAATAGTTGTGCTTGGGTAAAAAGGCTACTCGACAGCGGTGATATATATTACCCATTGGCATGGACACCGCAAGAAGCTTATAAATTACTTAAAAGTGTACCGCAATTAGAAGATAGTGGTCTTTTGGTTCGTTTGCCGGATTGGTGGAAAAAACGACCACGTCCTAAAGTACAAGTTTTGATCGGAAATAAGAAAAGAAAATCTTTTGGAGTAGACACATTACTGGATTTTAAAGTTGATGTTGCGCTTTTTGGTGAAAATCTTACAAAAGAAGAATTAGATTACATTCTTTCTTCTGAAAATGGTCTTGTTTCTTTACGCGGACAATGGGTAGAAGTCGATCGTAAAAGACTTGAACAGGCTTTAACCCAATGGAAGGTGGTGCAAGACGAAGTTGAAGAGGGCGGATTATCGTTTGTTGAAGGGATGCGCCTACTTTCAGGCGCAGATCGTAATCTTTCAGCACAAGATGTATTTGATGATTCAGAAAAAAACTGGTCTTATGTGGATGCAGGTAACTGGTTAAAAGAAATCTTATCTAATCTTCGTCAACCAAGCTCAATATGTGCAAAAAGGGTCAAGTTGTCGAATGCAACATTAAGACCCTATCAAACTATAGGTGTTAATTGGTTGCATTTCTTAACTCAACTTGGTCTAGGTGCGTGCTTAGCTGATGATATGGGGTTGGGTAAAACAATTCAAGTTATTGGCTTACTGCTGCTCTTAAAAAACAAACAAAA
>CBDVDN010000090.1:0-5428 GCA_965372775.1 uncultured Gammaproteobacteria bacterium | reverse complement strand
CGTTTTTTTATTAGGGAATAATTTTTCTACGCTTAAGTTTGTTCCAGAATATATGGAAAATCGAGATTTTTCACATCTTAAGGGGTATTTGATAAATTCATTTCGTCATATAATATTATTAAGCATGATAGTGCTATTCTTAAGCGCTATATTAGCAGTTGTTATTTTGCCTTATTTGCATGCACGTCAGTACACGCGTGATTTTTTACATCCAGTGCTTTATGTTGTTTGGATTGTACCTTTGTTTGCGTGCAATATGTATTTGACTAAATTACTTCAGAGCTTGAATAAAGTTTATCTTTCAGCTTCTTTTCTTAAAATATTTTATCCTGGATTATTAATTGTTTTATTATTTCTTGTTTTTTTGCTATTTGAAAATGTTAATGTTTTTCACGCACTTTACGTGTTTGGTTTTGTTGTTTTTGGCGCGTTATGTTTTCAAATCATGTTTTGCAAACAATTTTTACCTTATCAGGCATATTCTGTTCGTCCTAAATTTGAAAAGAAGTTGTGGAAAAATACTTCTTTACAGATGATGTTCTCAAACTTGAGTGTTTTATTATTATTGCAGTCTCAGTTAGTTATTTTAGAAGCCTTTGGGCATAATGAAGCAAATGTTGGTGTTTTTGCTGCAGTGTTGAGTTTGGCGTCTTTGTTGTACATTTTTACGAATGCAGTGATTTATGTTTTATCGCCGCTTGTTGCACCTGTTGCTAAAAGGAGCGATATAAAAGATTTGCAGAAATTATCTAATATAGGCGTTGCAATTCTATTCATCATTAATACAATTTTACTTGTTCTATTTATCGCATATCGACATGAATTGTTATCTTTTTTTGGAAAAGATTTTGGGATTGCATCCAGTATGCTAGTTATCATTTTGTTGGCTGAGTGGCTGTATGATTTGCTTTTACCTTCATGGGTTTTTTTGGGGCTGGCTGGATTTCAAAAACAGCTTATTGTTCCTTCATTTGTTATGATGTTATGTAGTGTTATTTTTACTTCTGTGCTTTCTTTTTTCTTTGATATTTGGGGGGCAGTCATTGCTATTACAATCGTTTATATTCTGTTTACCATATGGAGATTTTATTTGGTTAAAAAACATCTTGGTTTGAAGCCGTTTTTTATTATTTAAGGTTGATCTATGCCGATTTATAAAGAGGATAAATAAATTATTATGTCGAAAATCCGCCGTTATTTAATTTCTGGTCTACTTGTTTGGCTTCCTATTTGGATAACCCTGCTTGTGTTGCGTTTTTTAATCGATCTGATGGATCATAGTTTGCTATTATTACCGAAAGCCTATCAGCCGGACCATTTGTTAGGATTTCATGTGCCGGGGTTGGGGCTTATTTTTTCGATAATAATTTTGTTTGTAACGGGCGTTATTGCGGCTAATTTTTTTGGTTCGCGTCTTTTAAAGCTTTGGGAGAAAATTATTGCGCGCATCCCATTGGTTAGATCTATTCATGCAGGCGTGAAGCAGACATTGGAAAGTGTCTTTGCTTCGAAAGGTCAAGCTTTCCGGAGAGTGCTTTTAGTGGAATATCCAAGAAAAGGATTGTGGAGCATTGCTTTTCAGACTGGAGATGGATGTAGGATTGTTTCGGATACTTTAGGTACGGAAATGATAACAGTTTTTATTCCAACGACGCCTAATCCGACTTCTGGTTTTTTAATTATCGTGCCGGCTGATGAAGTACATGAATTAAATATATCAATTGATGCGGCGCTTAAAATGATTATTTCCTTAGGTGTGGTACAAGCTGAAAAATGCAAATCTTAAATGTAGGGGCGACAAACGTTGTGAAAAAATGTGTGGGTTGGGCTAAGCGCCCGTAAATTTATTAAATATTTTTTTAATTACGATTTGGTTTTTTACTTGAAAATATTTATGATTTACCTATTAAGCGCAGCCCAACAAGCTTGTTGGGCTGCGCTTAAAATGATGTTTTATAAATCAAATTGTGTTTTAGTTTAAAAAATTTTATTTTTGTTATGGGGCGCCAACCCAAACCTACTCCTGTCCTCTGAACAGTAGCTGCACGGCGTGCCGCGCCCTTACTAACAGGTAAAAAATATGCGTAAAAGAGTTCCTTATTGTGGTCAGGTTAATGAATCATTAATCGGTCAAACTGTTGAATTATTTGGGTGGGTGCATCGCCGTCGTGATTTGGGCGGCGTGATTTTTATTAATTTGCGTGATCGTGAAGGAATCGTTCAAGTCGTCTGTGATCCGAATAATCAAGAAGTATTTGCGGCAGCAGAGAAAATACGCAATGAGTATATACTGCATGTCAAAGGCGTTGTTCGCGCGCGTCCTGAAGGCATGCGCAATAAAGATATGGCAACCGGTCAAGTCGAGATCGAAGCGCAAACCGTTGATATTGTCAGCGCAGCGCAAACGCCACCGTTTTCTTTAGAGAATTATGTGCCGGTCAGTGAAGAGGTTCGTTTGCGATATCGTTATCTTGATTTGCGGCGACCTGAAATGGCAAAAAAAATAAAATTTCGTGCGAGATTGGCGCAAGCTATTCGACATTTTTTGGATAACCATGGATTTTTAGAAATCGAAACGCCCGTTCTAACGCGCGCAACGCCAGAAGGTGCTCGCGATTATTTGGTGCCAAGCCGTGTTCATCCGAATCATTTCTATGCATTACCGCAATCACCGCAATTATTTAAACAGTTGTTGATGATGTCTGGAATGGATCGTTATTATCAGATAGTTAGATGTTTTCGTGATGAAGATTTACGTGCGGATCGTCAGCCAGAATTTACGCAGTTAGATGTTGAAATGTCTTTTGTTGAAGAAGCAGATATTCATGATTTAATGGAAGCCATGTTCAAGGAACTTTTTAAGAAATTATTGAATGTTGATCTGCCGGATTTTCCGCGTTTAACTTATGCAGAAGCAATGAATCGTTATGGCAGCGATAAGCCGGATTTACGTATTCCACTTGAATTTGTCGATGTTGCAGATGTGTTTAAGAATGTTGATTTTAAGGTTTTTTCAGAACCTGCAACTGATCCGCAAAGTCTATTGGTAGCGATGCGTGTGCCGAATGGAAATACTTTAAGCCGTAAACAGATTGATGGTTATGTCGAATATGTGCGTGGGTTTGATGCAAAAGGATTAGTGTATATTAAAGTGAATGATTTAAATTCAAGCATTGAAGGTTTGCAGTCTTCTGTTTTGAAGTTTTTATCGGAAGAGGTCGTCAGTGCTTTGTTAAAAGATGTTGAAGCAAAAACAGGCGATATAATTTTTATTTGTGGTGATAAAAGTTCAGTTGTTAATGATGCGATGGGTGCTTTACGTCTTAAATTAGGTAAAGATTTAGAGCTGATTGAAGATAAATGGTCGGTGCTTTGGGTAACGGATTTCCCATTATTTCATCTTGTAGATGGAAAGCTTGAATCTTCTCATCATCCATTTACAGCGCCTAAGCCGGACGATATTGATAAATTAGATACAGCGCCGGAAACGTGTGTTTCGCGAGCGTATGATTTTGTAATAAACGGAAATGAGCTGGCGAGCGGTTCTATTCGAATTAGCGATCCAAAAATACAAACAAAGATCTTAGGTTTATTAGGTATAGGTGAGCAAGAGGCGCATGATAAATTCGGTTTCTTGTTGGAAGCAATGAAATATGGCTGTCCGCCGCATGGTGGAATTGCTTTTGGATTTGATCGTATTGCGATGCTAATGACAGATTCATCTTCTCTTCGCGAAGTGATTGCTTTTCCAAAAACAGCGAGCGCACACTGTCCATTGACAGGAGCGCCGTCCAAAGTATCCGATGAACAGTTGAAAGAGTTGAACATATACCTCGCGCGGTCATAATTTGAGGTTTTTAGCTTGTTCTTTTTTACCCTGCACTGCGTTTAAATCTTGGAAATATGAATAACTATTCCACGCAATTTAAACGCCGCGCAGGACAAAAAATAACGGCACTACAAATTCGTCTGGAACGAATTTGGGCGCACGAAGTGCGCTGCGCAGCAGTAAAATACATGGATGTATTTCATCCAATTTCCTCAAATTATGACCGCGCGAGGTATAAAATTAATCGAGGTAAAAAATGTCAGGACATAGTAAGTGGGCGAATATTCAGCATCGTAAAGGTGCGCAGGATAAAAAGCGGGGTAAGATATTCACAAAATTAATTCGTGAAATTACAGTTGCTGCACGTATGGGCGGCGGTGATCTGGAGTCGAATTCGCGTTTACGATTGGCAATCGATAAAGCATTAGGCGCTAATATGACTAAAGATACGATTGATCGTGCAGTAAAGCGTGGAGCCGGCGGCTTAGAAGGCGAAAGTCTTGAAGAAATTTTATATGAAGGGTATGGTCCAAGCGGCGTTGCAGTATTGGTGCATTGTATGACAGATAATCGTAATCGAACGGTTGCGGAGGTTCGTCATGCATTTACTAAGGCAGGCGGTAATTTAGGGACGTCTGGGTCAGTTGCGTATTTGTTTTCTGAAAAAGGACAAATTATTATTCCATCAGGAACGGATGAAGATAAAGTGATGGAAATTGCTTTAGAAGTTGATGCTGAAGATATTGTTGTAAACGATGATAAATCTATTGATGTAACTACTTCTCCACAAATGTTTGCAGCAACTAAAGCAGCAATAGAGAAAGCTGGATTAAAAGCGGAACGTGCGGAAATAACGAAAATTGCTTCAACTACAGTTATGCTTGATAAAGAAACGGCTGAAAAAATGATGCGCATGATTGATGCTTTGGAAGATTTAGATGATGTTCAAGCTGTTCATTCGAATGCTGAAATTTCTGATGAAGTTTCTGAAGAATTAAATCAATCATGACAATTATCTTAGGGATTGATCCGGGATCTCGTATAACAGGATATGGTGTTATTCGAGTCGAAGGGTCGAAGTCACATTATCTAACAAGCGGTGGTATCAGAATTACAGCAGATGCAGTTGCGCAGCGATTACAGCAGATTTTTATCGGTATTCGTGAAGTGATGACACAGTTTCCGCCAAACGAAACTGCAATCGAACAGGTTTTTATGCATAAAATGCGAGTTCCGCATTAAAATTAGGACAGGCTAGAGGCGCTGCAATGGTTGCAATGTCTGTAGAAGGACTTTCGGTTGCTGAATATTCCGCGCGGCAAATCAAGCAGGCAGTTGTTGGATATGACGCTGCCGATAAATCACAAGTACAGCATATGGTGAAATTGCTATTGAATTTATCAGACTATCCGCAAGCTGATGCGGCTGATGCGTTGGCTGTTGCTTTGTGTCATGCACATTCAGGAGTTAGAAAATAGAAGTTAGGAGTTAGGGTTAATGTGTCGCTTCGCGATGTATTGTTCTGCATATAAAAATTGAAAATATTGGGTAGGTTAGGCTAAGCGCTCATAAAATTATTAAATATTTTCCAATTAAAAT
>CBDVDN010000089.1:0-5517 GCA_965372775.1 uncultured Gammaproteobacteria bacterium | reverse complement strand
ACCTCATAGTTGTTTTTATTTGTTAAAAAATCATGAAAGCCTTGAGTCTTTTTGCCGTCAAACGCTTTTTCTGCAGCATTAATTAAGGTTTTAACTATTTCATGATTTCCTTCTTTGGAGGCAGAATGGAGAGCGGTAAACCCGCACTTGTTTCTATTCATTAAAAAATCACGAAATCTTTTTGTGTTTTTTCCACCGACTGCTTTTTCTACCTTTAAGATTAATATTTTTATAATATCAAAAAAACCACCTCTACTCATCACATTAAGGATATTATTTTTTTCTTTAGGATCAATCCATAAGACATTATTTGGCATTAAATCGTGTAAAACACATCCATCTACATTAACGTATATGAATAATTCTAAATTACATATTTCTTTTAAAAAAAACGATTTCTCTGAAAACGTTAGATCGTTTGCATTATGAACAATACAATAAATGAGATGTTGAAAAAATTCACTATAAACTTTTTTTTGACATGTTTCGATTTGCATTTCCTTATTTGAATTATTTATCATCCCTTGATTTTTTTTATAGAAATTAGCGCAATAACTGTGACAATAAGTATTCAATGCACTTTGCATTAGCATTAAATTTCGTTGAAACTCATTATAGCTTTTTTTAACAATGCTGTGAAATAGGTTTTTTTTATTTGTTTCAACCATTTCGTATATAACTTCTTCAGTTCCTGTCATTTCTGAAAAATGGGGAAATGGATGTCTAAAATTAAAACTTTTATGGTTCAAATCTGTATATGTTAACATTTTTTCATTTTTTTATCGGTATTTATTTATGTAAAAATTTATTGCAGCAAACGCTGGAGTTTAAATATAAATCCGTCTTTTTATAAAAGAAATTTTAATGGCAAACTCTATCCAAGTTCACAGTTAAAAACATTTATTGAACAAGATTATGTCACATTTTATTAGACTAAGCAACAAATTTTCTGTAAATTTTCGAGATTCATAGGGGATTAGACTAACCTACGCGTTTTTTTAAGCAGTTCTAAAAAAATCAAATATCCACACATTTCGTTACTGATCCTTATTCTTATTCTTCTTCAAATAAACCAACAACAACGATATTGCAGCGGGCGTTATCCCCGGAATACGAGAAGCAATGCCGATTGTTTCAGGCTGCATTTTTGTGAGCTTTTCTTTGACTTCATTGGATAAACTGCGAACCGCAGTATAATCTATATTTTCTGGAATCCGCATATTTTCATAGCGCAAATGACGTTCAATTTCTTTATACTGTCTATCAATATAACCCGCATACTTCGCTTGAATCTCAACTTGTTCAGCAACTTTGATATCCGGAACGCCCGCTCCAACATCCGGCACGCTCATTAATTGCTGATAATTTAATTCAGGTCGCTTTAATAAATCAATTAAACGATATTCCCGTAACAAAGGCTTCCCGAGCATTTTTCCTATGGCGTTCGCTGCTTTTGTTTTTGGTCTAACCCATGTTTTTTTTAACCTTACTTTTTCTTTTTCAATCGCATCCCTCTTTTTAGAAAATTTCGTCCAACGTTCATCATTACCTAACCCTAACTGATAACCCATTTCAGTCAAACGCAGATCCGCATTATCTTCTCGCAAAATTAAACGATATTCAGCACGGCTCGTAAACATTCGATAGGGTTCTTGTGTACCGCGCGTAATTAAATCATCAATCATTACACCGATATAAGCTTCATCACGTCGAGGCGTCCATGGTTCTTTGTCCAATACTTGTCTTGCTGCATTAAGTCCAGCAATCAGTCCTTGCGCTGCCGCTTCTTCATAACCAGTTGTACCATTAATTTGTCCAGCGAAAAATAATCCGGCAATCTGTTTGGTTTCCAATGATAATTTAAGGTCACGCGGATCGAAAAAATCATATTCGATCGCATATCCCGGACGCGTAATGTGCGCCCGTTCAAACCCTTTTATACTGCGAATAAATTGATACTGCACATCAAAAGGCAAACCCGTTGAAATACCATTTGGATAAACTTCGTTTGTATCCAATCCTTCCGGCTCTACAAAAATCTGATGTGATGTTTTATCGGCAAACCGAACAATTTTATCTTCAATAGAAGGACAATATCGCGGACCGATGCCGCTAATATCTCCACGATATATCGGCGATTGATCTAATGCCGCACGAATAATATCGTGTGTTCTTTCATTCGTTTGCGCAATATAGCAGCAAACCTGTTTTGGATGTTCTTCTACTTTTCCTAAAAATGAAAAAGTTGGGAGCAGTTTATCGCCCGCCTGCACTTCAAGCTGAGAAAAATCAATCGTACGAGCATCAATACGCGCTGGCGTACCGGTTTTTAAGCGTTCGACTCGAAACGGCAGCTCCCGCAGCCGACGCGCAAGCGAAATAGAAGCCAGATCGCCCATCCGCCCTGCTTCATAATTAACCGATCCAATATGCACGCGCCCATTCAAAAAACTGCCGGCCGTTAACACAACAGTCTTACTGAAAAAACACAAACCCGTTTTAGTCACAATACCAACAACTCGATCATTTTCTACGATCAAATCCTCAACCGTATCTTGAAAAATACTTAAATTCTCTTGTTTTTCAACATGTTGGCGAACCGCTTGCTTATATAAAATGCGATCTGTCTGTACTCGAGTTGCGCGCACAGCCGGACCTTTTCTGGCATTTAATGTCCGAAATTGTATGCCGGACAAATCTGCAGCATGCGCCATAATACCGCCTAAGGCATCGATTTCTTTAACTAAATGACTCTTACCGATCCCACCGATCGCTGGATTACAAGACATTTGACCTAATGTTTCGCTCGTATGCGTCACCAACAGCGTTTTGACCTTCAAACGCGCAGCAGCTAAAGCCGCTTCAACGCCAGCATGACCGCCGCCAATAACGATTACATCAAAAATATTATTTATATTCATATCTGATTTATTTAAAAATAAAGCGGCATTATATCGAATTTAACTATTTTATTCCACGCACTATTCTGATATACTTTTTTCGTTATTATGGAATAATAAAAGCAACATACAGGCATATTTATGCTAGAAGAAAAAATTATCAGTGAAATGATAAAAAAGATTACGGATATAAAAAAAATCTCACGAGAGCAGCTCGCGAGAGAATTAGGCGTAAAATTTAAAACGATCGAGAATATCTGTTCCAACATCTACCCTAAAAAATCCAACTACCTTAACAATATTTACCTACGTTTGATAAAACTTTACTGTAAGCTAAAAACATGATGATTTTGAATAAATGCTTCAACCCAAACAAATCATAAAATCCTACCTGCCTATGCACTTGACTCCACCACACTGAAAACCTATGCAGTTGACTCCACTAACCCTTATCATGATTAGTCAATAATGAAGTTGGTATTGGATCAAGCTCAAGCTGCAAAAGTGTTACCCTGTGTAACCCATTATTGAACCATGCCAAAAATCAAGATTATATGCAGGGCAAAGTCATTTTTTAAAGCAACTGGTTGATTTTTAAAACAAAATTGCCAAATTCTAAAAATGTAGTTTTTAGGTACGTTTTTATTAAAAAATCAACAAGTTATCATGCGAGAATGACGCATCCCTGAGATTATATGGTTAAAAGCCACCTACCTACAAAAATCTAAAAAATTATTACCCCAGCCTTATTTCCCAATACAAAAACTTGAGAAAATTTTACCGAGCAGATCGTCGGACGTAAATTCGCCGGTGATTTCTGATAAAGCGTTTTGTGCCTGATGCAAATCATCCGCTAATAATTCAAGCGCATGGTTTTTTTCAAATTGTTTTTTGCCTGCAAGTAGAAACTTTTCCGCTCTTGTTAAAGCATCCAAATGCCGTCGTCTTGCAAGAAATTGTCCTTCTATATTTGCATTAAATCCCCTTGTTTCTTTAAGATGCGTTTTTAAATGATCTAATCCTAAACAATTTTTTGCAGACAAATAAATAATCGGATGCGTATCTTTAAACTCAATATGCGGCGCTTCACCAGTCAAATCTATTTTATTTTTTATAATGGTAACGGATTTTTTCAAAGGCAATTTCTCAAAAAAATCCGGCAATATTTGCTTCGGATCGATCGCTTTTGTTGTATAACTATCCACAATCAATAAAACTGCATCAGCCGCTTGAATTTCTTTCCATGCACGTCTTATACCTTCCTGCTCAATAAGATTTTCGCTCTCCTGCAGTCCAGCCGTATCAACAATATGTAACGGCATACCATCTACATTAATCGTTTCTCTTAACACATCTCTTGTCGTACCTGCAATTTCTGTCACAATCGCAGACGCCTTGCCACTTAAGCAATTCAGCAGACTGGACTTACCTGCATTAGGCCGTCCCGCTATAACAACCGTCATCCCTTCCCGCATAAGCGCACCCTGCTTTGCTGAAAGCTGTACTTGTGAAACCTGCGAAATAACCTGCTCAAGCTCCGCTAATATTTTTTCATCGTCTGAAAAATCAATCTCTTCATCAGAAAAATCAATAGACGCTTCAATAAACATGCGCAAATGTGTTATGGCTTCGACGAGTTCATGTATACATTTAGAAAATCCGCCTTGTAATGACCGCACAGCTAAATGCGCTGCTTGTTCTGAAGACGCATCAATCAAATCGGCAATCGCTTCGGCTTGTGTTAAATCGATTTTATCATTAAGAAATGCGCGTTCTGAAAACTCACCTGGACGAGCAAGTCTAATATCAAATTGAAGAATTTTTTTTAACAGACAATCTAAGACAACTGAACCGCCGTGCCCATGAAATTCTAAAACGTCTTCTCCAGTAAAAGAATGCGGGGCTGGGAAAAACAAGGCAATTCCTTTATCAATAACTTTATCATTTTCATCGTAGAAAGAACCGTAATAAGCAATTCTAGGCTTAAGAGACTGTTTGAAAAACGCTTTAGCAATCTCCTTACAGCGCGAACCTGAAACTCTTATAATCCCAATACCGCCGCGACCGGGCGGTGTTGCAATCGCTGCAATCGTATCAACGTTTTCTTTTACCATATGACCGCTTTTTTTGTCCGGATGATTTCACTTTGCTCGTTTGATATCCGCCATGTTCATATTTTTGCGTAATATACCATTGCTGTAAGAGCGACAATAAATTATTCACTACCCAATATAAAACTAAGCCCGCCGGAAACCATAGAAAGAAAACTGTCATAATAACCGGCAGAAGCGCCATAACTTTTGCTTGTGTAGGATCTGGTGAAGTTGGACTTAACTTTTGAATGAAATAATAAGTAATGCCCATTAAGATCGGCAATACATAATAAGGATCTTTGACTGACAAATCATGAATCCAAAAAATAAAAGGCGCCTGCCGTAATTCAACGCTCTCCAGCAGCACATAATACAAAGCAATAAAAACTGGTATTTGTATAAGAGTCGGCAAACATCCCATCAAAGGATTAGCTTTTTCCTTTTTATATAATTCCATTAATGCTTTACTCATTCCTTGTTTATCGCTGCCATATCGTTCTTTTAATTGCTTTATTTTAGGCTGC
>CBDVDN010000088.1:0-5594 GCA_965372775.1 uncultured Gammaproteobacteria bacterium | reverse complement strand
GATGATTTCAACACGAATATAGGGGGTTTACCCTAAAATATGGAGAGGATACCAAAATAGTTTCATTTGTAAAAGTCTACTCATTTTTAATAACTAAATCAAAATATTTAAAAAAAGCTGTTGCGTAAAGACAAATGTGGGCTTATACTCACATGAAATTTTCAAAACCCCCTTCGCTTAACAATGATTTACTTTTTAAAAATAAAAAAAATCATTTTTAAGCTAAAGATTCAAGACACGAGATTATATAAATCATGAATAAATCAATACCAAAATCATTTCTGGATGACTGGAAATCATTACATCGTCCAGCTGTTTTTACAACGGTTGATAAAATGGGCGTACCTAATTCGATTTGGGTCGGCTGTTTTAAGCTGTTGAATGAAAACCAGATTCTTATCGCAAACAATAAATTTCACAAAACCTATGAAAATATTTTAAGCGGCTCCTATGGTGCGTTTTTATTTATAACGAATAATCGTAAATCC
This sequence comes from uncultured Gammaproteobacteria bacterium, assembly GCA_965372775.1. GTDB lineage: Bacteria > Pseudomonadota > Gammaproteobacteria > UBA12402 > UBA12402 > CBDVDN01. The sequence continues at coordinate 5,106 of CBDVDN010000088.1, read as the reverse complement.
TATCAAGCAAAAGGTCATATTGAATATCATACGAAAGGACCGGTATATGAAAAAATGAAACGATGGATTGATCCCAAATATCCAGGCTATGCAGCCGCAGTATTGAATATTGAAGCAATTTATTGCGGCAGTGAAAAAATTTTTTAATCTTATAAAGAATTTATTACGATGAATACATCAAATCAATACAATCCACATGCCCACTGTTTGCTTTGTGGAACCGAAAACCCTTGGTCATTTAAACTATCGTTTCAAAAAGGCAATAATGGCTATATTTATGGAAAATTTCAAACACACGATAAACTGCAAGGATATAACGGTATCTTACATGGCGGTGTAATTAGTGCATTATTGGATTCAGCCATGACGCATTATCTTTTTTCTCAAAATATTCAGGCAGTAACTGGCGATCTTCAGGTAAGATTTGTGCATCCTATACCTTGTAATGATCTCATAAACTTACGCGCATCATTGTTAACAAACAAATCTCCTTTATATTGTGTAAAAGCAGAAATAATCCTTGATGAACGCATAATGGCTTGGTCTAAAGCAAAATTCATACAACATAAGACAACTTAATATTTTTTTGAAATAAAAGAAAAATTTTTGCTTGCATAAATAGAACTTGCCTGATATTATGTGGGCATATACCCAATATATGAGAATTTATTTATGGCTCCATTTACAGTAAAATCAAGATATTGCCGATCATTTGACGGCGCTACTTATTTTAAGCCACAAGGTATTCCGATGCGGCATTTACAAATTATTAAATTAGAACTTGACGAATTAGAAGCAATCCATCTTTGTGATTATGAAGGACTCGATCAAGCAGAAACCGCAAAAAAAATGAAAATATCATCAAGCACGGTACAACGATTACTTTATTCAGGTCGAAAAAAAATTATTGATGCTTTATATACTTCTAAAGCAATTGAAATTTTAAAACCACCGCAGGTTTCGGAATATACAGAACCCAGAGGACATTGTTTTAGAAGAAAACGATGCAAACGCAACTATTTTACTAAAGAGGACGATATATTATGAAAATCGCTATTCCAGCTTCAACAGATGAACAAAGAATTTCTGAACATTTTGGACATTGTAAAAAATTCAAAATCTTTGAAATTGAAAACGACAAAATTCTCAATCAATTTGCCATTAATGCGCCGGAGCATCATGAACCCGGCGCATTACCACAATTATTAAAAGATAACGGCGTTAATGTTGTTATTGCGGGCGGCATAGGTCTTAAAGCTATCAATATTTTCAATCAAGAAAATATCACGGTCATTACCGGCGCAGTCGGAAATATAGAAGATATCTTAAAGAAATTTATTAATGGTACTTTGAAAAACAGCGAAAATATTTGCTCACATTAACTTTTAAAGAGGGAAAATCACATGAAAATTTTTATTACATCACAAGGTAAAACCTTAGATTCAAACGTAGAGCCGCGTTTTGGACGTAGCCCTTATTTTATAATTTATGATACTGACACAAAGGATTTCGAACTCATTGAAAATCCAAATGCTACTGAACCGAGCGGAGTCGGCATTAAATCTGGACAAATTGCAGCGAATAAAAACGTTAATGTCGTTTTAACGGGTCAAGTTGGTCCTAAGGCATTTGATACATTACAAGCAGCAGGAATAGAAATAGTAGACAATGTGACAGGAATTGTTAAGGATGCAATTGATAAATACATAGAAAATAGCGGCAACGCTTTTAAAAAAACTGAAAAAAATGATATATCTCAACCTGCCGGCGCACCCAAACAAAAACAAACCTTTCAAGTTCTAGGCAGAGGCGGTATAGGCCGCGGACGTAGCGGCGGCAGAGGACTCGGAAGCGGTAAAGGACAAGGGCATGCCGGATCTGATGGTTATTGCGTCTGCCCAAAATGCGGAGAAAAAACCGCACACCAACCAGGCATTCCATGTCGATCAATGACCTGCAAAAAATGCGGAACAATTATGGTAAAAGAATGAAATGATTATTTCTATTGCCAGCGGTAAAGGCGGAACAGGCAAAACGACAGTAGCAACTAATTTAGCATTATCAATTACAGAAAACGTTCAATTATTAGATTGTGATGTTGAAGAACCTAATGCGCATATTTTTATTAAGCCAAAAACAATTAAAAAAACTTCAGTTACTGTCCCTATACCCCAAGTTACTACAGATAAATGTACTCTCTGCGGGAAATGTGCAGATATTTGCGCCTATAATGCAATTGTCGTTCTTCCCAATAAAGTATTAATTTTTCCGGAGCTTTGTCATAGCTGCGGCGCATGTCAATACTTTTGTCCAACAAAGGCTATCAATGAAATTGATAAACAAATAGGATTTATCGAAATTGGACAAAAAGATAATTTAGAATTTATTCAAGGAAAATTAAAAATTGGCGAAGTTTTTGCGCCCACTGTTATCAAAGCTGTCAAAAAATACATAAATCCATCAAAAACTATAATCATTGATGCGCCACCCGGCACAACCTGTCCAGTTATAGAATCATTAAAAGAAAGTGATTTTTGTATTCTAGTAACAGAACCAACGCCTTTCGGATTAAATGACTTTATTCTTGCAGTGGAAGTATTGCAAAAAATGAAAATACCTTTTGGCGCTGTTATAAATCGAAGCGATTTGGGCAATAAAGACGTTGAACTTTATTGTCAACAGGAAAATATTGATATTTTGATGAAAATTCCGTTTAAAAAAGAAATTGCACTTTCTTATTCAAAAGGAGAACTGATCATTAATAAATTTCCGGAATATAAAGAAAAATTTCAAAACTTATTCGAAAAGATTAAAAAACATTCAATTTAATTTTATAGCGAGGAAACCTTATGGAAACTACTTCAGACATTTTAGTAATAGGCGGCGGACCTGCCGGAATAGTCAGCGCGATAACAGCAAAAAAATACTATCCCCAAAAAAGTGTTTTGTTATTAAAAAGTATTGAGCATGGCTGTATTCCATGCGGCATCCCTTATATGATTTCGAGCTTAAAAGATCCTGATGAAAATAAACTTGGGAATGCGCCATTAGAAAAAAACGGAATCAATGTAATTGCTGAGAAAGCCATAAAGATAGATCGAAAAAACAAGAAAGTCTTCACTGAAAACGATCATATTTATAATTATGAAAAATTAATTTTAGCTGCTGGCTCCTCTCCTATTCTTCCCCCCATACAAGGCATCGATAAAAAAGGTGTATATGCGATATATAAGGATATGATTTACTTAAAAGAATGTATAAAAAATATAAAAAAATCGAAATCTGTTTTAATCATCGGCGGTGGTTTTATTGGCGTTGAATTTGCCGATGAGATTTCAAAAATAAAAGGAATCAAAGTATATTTGATAGAACGATCAGAAAATATTTTAAACAATTCATTTGATGTCGAATTTTCAGAACTTGTGGAACAAAAACTATCATCAAACGATGTCCAGATTATAAAAAATGTTACTGTACAAGAAATTTTAGGAAACCAAAAAGTCGAAACAGCGTTATTATCTGACAAACAAAAAATTAAAACCGATTGTGTGATTTTAGGGATGGGCGCACGTTCTAATACGCAATTAGCTGTTGATTCTGGCTTAAATTTAGATCAAGCGAAAGGCATTTGGGCGGATGAGTATATGCGCACAACCGACCCCAACATATTTGCGGTCGGCGATTGTGTTGGCAAACGAGATTTTTTCACACATAGATATGCGTCTGTGATGTTGGCTTCTACAGCAGCTGCCGAAGCAAGAATTGCCGGCGCGAATCTTTATGAATTAAAAGTATTAAGAGAAAATAAAGGAACTATTGCCGTTTATTCAACATATATTGACGGTCTTGTTTTAGGTTCTGCTGGACTTACAGAAAAAACCGCTAAAAAAGAAGGCTTTGAAGTGCTTATTGGTAAAGCTGAAGGGATAAACAAACATCCAGCCACTTTACCGCAAGCATGTAATATTAAAATAAAACTTATATTTTCACGCAAATCTGGAATTTTACTTGGCGGACAAATCGCTGGTGGAATAACTTGTGCTGAAGCAATAAATTTTATTAGCATTGCTGTACAAAAAAGAATGACAGCAGAAGAACTTGAAGCATTACAAATTGCAACTCATCCGCACCTTACGAGCTCCCCTATTATGTATCCAATAATCATAGCAGCGCAGGAAGTTTCAAAAAAACTTTAAAGAGGAAAAAATGAAGCAGATAGTAGTCATAAGCGGCAAAGGCGGAACAGGAAAAACTGTTTTAACAGGCGCTTTTGCAGCATTAGCGCAAAACAAAATTATGGTTGATTGCGATGTTGATGCATCTGATCTGCATTTATTATTACACCCCTCGATTAAAGAAAAAAATATATTCAAAAGTGGAAAAACGGCTGTTATTAACCAAAAAAAATGCATTCAATGCTTAAAGTGCTTAAAAGCATGTCGTTTTGATGCAATCGATAATAATTTAATTATCGATCCTATTAACTGCGAAGGCTGCGCTTTTTGTTATCATATTTGCCCTGTCAATGCCATTGAATTAAAAGAAAATATCTCCGGAGAATGGTTTATCTCGGATACAAAATATGGACCTTTTGTACATGCAAAATTAGGCATAGCAGAAGAAAACTCTGGCAAACTCGTATCGCTCATTCGTCAAAAAGCCAAAGAAATAGCAACGCAGCAAAAACTCGATTTGATAATCATAGACGGTTCACCAGGGATTGGCTGTCCAGTCATAGCGTGTATTACAGGCGTTGATTGCGCACTTATTGTTACAGAACCAACATTATCTGGTTTGCATGATGCCATACGCGTTATTAAAGTTGCGCGTCATTTTAACGTACCAATTAAAATGATCATTAACAAATTTGACTTAAATAACGACATGACTAAAGAAATTGAGGAATATTGTAATAAAACAAACATTCCTGTTATTGGAAAAATTAAATTTGACGAATCAATTGTTGAGTCAGTCGTACAATGTAAAACAATAATGGAAACCTCTAATATTGAAATAAAAAGAACTATTGAAAAAATTTGGAGCAATCTAAATTGGAAGCATAACTTCTGTTGACAGTTTTCACCAAATTTGCTATTCTTCTGTTTC
>CBDVDN010000087.1:0-5630 GCA_965372775.1 uncultured Gammaproteobacteria bacterium | reverse complement strand
TCCATCTTCATAGATCGTTATATTATCTATCGATACTGTTGGCGCTGGATCGTCACTTATGATCGTTCCTATCCCTGGATTCAAGCCTAATAACGCTCCACCTCCAGTTGGTGTAGCTAAAGTAATATTGAATATCTCTGATATTGGCTCATGAACTAAATCATCTACAGCAGTAAATGTTAATCCCGGCGTTACAACAACCGTTGTCGTACCCGCTGCGATCGTTGCAGTACCTGTCGTCGGTCCAGTGAAATCTGTTATGTGTGTTGCAGTTCCTGGCGGTGTTAAATCCCAACCCACTGTCACATCTTCGTATGTCGGATTGCTCATCGTTATCGTAAACGCCGCTGTTGCAGGACCTGTTGTTCCATCTTCATAGATCGTTATATTATCTATCGATACTGTTGGCGCTGGATCGTCATCTATTATCGACGCATCTCCCGTACTATCTGTAATAGGTAACGTCAGTTCATCCGGTGTGCCTGCCGCATATTTCGCATTGCTGATCCCCATTTTAAACGCTTCAGGACTCTCAAATATCGAATCGTCTAATACATCTATTGGCACATCAATAAATGTATTGCCCGCAGGGATCGTCGCTGTACCGCTTACTGGTGCAAAAACACCTGCAGTTCCAAAGTCTTCTCCCGATTTTGCTTCTCCATTGACTGTTGTCCAATCTACCGTTACATTCTTATCTGCAATGCTACCAATCGTTATCCTAAATGTTATTTGCTCCGAACCCGGGGCGCCTTCCGTAGCCGGATAAGGCATTCCGTCAGAAATGATTACCGGAAATACTGCTATCTCAACGATCAGCGCATCTCCTGTGTCATCCGTAATAGTTAATGGCGTTTCATCCGGTGTGCCTGCCGCATATTTCGCATTACTGATCCCCATTGTAAACGCTTCAGGACTCTCAAATATCGAATCGTCTAATACATCTATTGGAACATCAATAAATGTATTGCCCGCAGGGATCGTCGCTGTACCGCTTATTGGTGTAAAAACACCTGCGGTTCCAAAGTCTTCTCCCGATTTTGCTTCTCCATTGACTGTTGTCCAATCTATCTTCACATCTTTATCTGTAGAATTAGTTATATATATTCTAAATGTTATTTGTGGATCTGTACCTTCTGTTGCAGGAAGAGGCATGCCCTCATCGATAAAAATTGTCGGCTTATCTGACGTGTCAACTATCAACGCATCTCCTGTATTATCTGTAATAGTTAACGGCGTTTCATCCGGTGTTCCTGCTGCATATTTCGCGTTGCTGATCTCCATTTTAAACGCTTCAGGACTCTCAAATATCGAATCGGCTAATACATCTATTGGCACATCAACAAATGTATTGCCCGCAGGGATCGTCGCTGTACCGCTTATTGGTGTAAAAACACCTGCGGTTCCAAAGTCTTCTCCCGATTTTGCTTCTCCATTGACTGTTGTCCAATCTATCTTCACATCTTTATCTGTAGAATTAGTTATATATATTCTAAATGTTATTTGTGGATCTGTACCTTCTATTGCAAAAGGCGGTATGCCATCATTAATCCAAGCCGTTGGTCGTATCACTTCCGGCTCTTCTTTCTCCGAAAAAACCTCTTCGACTTTTTCTGGAAATTCTCTTTCTATATGTCCAGTCGGATAACCGCTAGTCACTTCTCCTTTAGCATCAGAAGCTGGATCCATAATCGGCGGCGCTAAGGATTCTGATAAGCCTTCTTCTGTTTTTTCCGCTTTTACAGACTCTTCTTCGCCTTTTTCCTCTTCTATAGGTATAGGTTCAGAAATTTCTTTCTTCCCTTCTGCTGATTTAACTACTGATTCGTCTTTCGATTCCGAATTTTCATCTTCTGAATCTGAAACAATTACATTTTTCTGATCTTCTAGTTTTTCAGAAGATTTTTTTGAATCAAGTGTTTTTTTGTTTTTCGTAGAAGAACGCTTTTTGGTAGATTTAGCCATCACATGAACTCCTTTTAAATCTAATAAAAATAATAAAAACTACTTTACCTTTCTCTTAAAGCATTATACTTTGCTTTTAAAATCGGTTTTAATAAATAATCCATAACTGTCTTTCTGCCTGTTAAAACATCAACGGACACCTGCATACCGGGAATAATACGCAATTCTTTTTCATTTTTACGCAGATAATTTCGCTGTGTCCGAACCCAACTCTCATCAAAATTATTGCCTTTAGGATCCATCGTTGTATCTGCACTGATATGTTCTATTTTCCCCGGAATACCGCCATAAATAGAATAATCATAAGCTGAGACCTTGACCGTCACTTCTTGTCCCGTATGTAAAAAACCGATATTATTCGGTTTTACTTGAGCCTCAATTAATAAAGTATCTTCTAAAGGAACCACTTCCATCAACGCCATACCGGGTCTTATAACACCGCCTAAAGTAGAAACATAAATTTGTTTAACAATCCCTTTAACTGGCGAAAGAATATCTGTTCGATTTAAACGATATTTTAATGCAATATTATTTTCGGTTATTCTTGCCTGCAGCGACTTGGCTTCATTTAACTCCTTTATGGAAACGCTTTTAAAATTATTAATATGCCGAGTAATATCATGATAACGCTGCTCCATACGTAATAATTCTACTTCTGACGCAGCGCCACTTTTTAATAATGGCTTTGTCATTTCAATTTCACGTCGCAATAAACTACGGTGAGACAATAACGATTTTAGTTCTGATTGCCTTGAATGATAAAGCTGCTGCTCGGTACTTATCAAATCGGGCAATTCCTTTATCCATCTTGATTTTGGCTTAAAATCAATACCCTTTAATTCCGCATTTAATCGAGCAATCTTCATTGCCAAAGATTCTGCATGTAGCCTTCCGCTTTTATATTCACTAGAAAATTTAGTATTATCAATTTGCATTAATAACTGGTTTTTATTAACTATTTCTCCTTCATGAACCAATATCGTTTTTACGATTCCACCTTCTAAATTTTGAATAACTTGCGTTTTTCTTGAAGGGATAACCTTTCCATTTGCGCGCGTCACTTCATCAATATTAGCAAAGCTTGCCCAAATTATAAAAATTAAAATAAAACTTAAAACAATCCATAAAATGATATGTGAAAAAAATCCAGTTAAGTAGAGCTGTAATGAATTTTGTTCTGGACGAATGGAGGCTTTATGCGTAAAACGTTTTCTAACTTTATTGAATAAAGAATCTATAATGCTATTAGCTGGCTTATCAGCACAGGGACAATTCCGCGCAGAATCTTTTTCCGTCGGAACTTGCGCTTGCTTTACAACGATTTTTTTAACCTTTCTTTCCATTGAAACCTAAACTCCGTTAAATCTAATTACTTAAATTCTGCAATGCTGCTGTTTTAATTTCGTTTTCAGCAAAACGCTTTAATATTTCATCCTTGGGGCCATCTGCAACAACTTTACCTTGATCTAATACTATCAGACGGTCTACCAATTGCAATAAAGGCGCTCTATGTGTTGATAAAATTATTGTTTTATTTTTTTTACTTTCTTCATTCAATCGATTAATTATTCGACGTATTAGCATATCATCCATAGAATTACAGGGTTCATCAATTATTAAAACAGGTGGATCCGTTAATAATGCCCTTGCAATTGCAATAGTTTGCCGTTGTCCGCCAGATAAATTGCCCCCTCTTTCGCTAACTTTTCTGTTAAATCCATTAATATCTGGTTCTACAAAAGTGTCAACGCCGCCTAATTTTGCGGCTCGCAAGATAGCTGAATCAGATACATAAGGCGCACCAAAAGCAATATTATCCCGAATGGTTCCATGAAATAACACCACATCTTGTGGAATGTAACCAATATAATATCGCAACTCAGCGGGATCAATTTGATGTATTTCATTACCGTCAACTAAAATAGTGCCCTTCCTAGATGGATAAAACTTCAACATCATTTTAGCAATGGTTGTTTTTCCAGATCCGATTTTTCCAATAAAACCTACCCGCTCACCCGAACGAATATGAAAAGATACATCATCTAATGCTAAAGGCGCATCTTCTGAATAAGTAAAACTAACATTTTTAAAAGCAATATCTCCGCTTAATTTTTCGTTGTGAATGAATTTTTTATCTCTTGAACGCTCTACGGGCATATTCATAATTTGATTAATAGAATTAACTGCTGTTTTAGTTTCTTGATATTGAGTTAGCAATAATGCCATTCGTGCAATCGGCGCAATGGTTCTTCCGGATAAAATGACACATGCAATTAATGCACCTACAGTCATATTGCCGCCCGCAATTCTGTAAACGCCGACGATAACGACAAATATGGTTACCAAATGCTGTATTAATGTCGAAAAATTAATGCCTATATTGGTCAATATTCTTAGCTTAATACTTAAACGCGCAGCCATTTCTTTTATTAATTCCCATTGATGCTGAACAGCACCTTCTGCACAAAATGCTTTAATCGTTTCTATTCCAGAAAGACTTTCTATCAGCACATTATGGCTAGCCGCTGAATAGGAATAATTTTTTGCTATGGTTCGCGTCAATGGTTTTTGGATAAGATAACTCACCAACAACATTATCGGTATTGCAATAACAGGAACTAATGCAACTGATCCTGCAATAAACCATATTACAGCAATAAATAAAATCACAAAAGGGACATCTATTAGCAAACCAATCGTAAAAGATGCCATAAATTCTCGGAAAGCATTAAAAGACTGTACAGTATTAACAAAAGAACCTATTGATCCAGTCCGTGAGGCAGCTTCTATTCCCATTATTTGCTCAAAAATATCAGATGAAATCTTTATATCAACGTTTTTGCCTGCTAAATCGATAAAAAATGAACGTAAATTACGCAATAAAAACTCGAAACCAAACACAATCATCGCACCTATTGCCAAAACCCAAAGTGTAACAATTGCATTATTAGGTACAACACGATCGTAAACATTCATGATAAATAACGGGGAAACCAAAGCAAAAAGATTAATTAATCCCGCGCTTACGAGGACCTCGCCATAGACTGGAATCACTCGACGCATGGCTGACAATAGCCAATTCTTTCTTTTTGGTTTTTGGATAAACTTGTAATCATCTTTGTCGAAATGATATTCTTCCTGAACAAACATAACACAGCCTGTATACAGATCCTCTAATTCTTTCAAAGGAAGAACAATCTTTCCCTCACCTGATTCTGTCTGAATAACCTCAACTTTTTTATTATTTAAAATAGTAGTTAAAATCCAAACACAACCATTTTCTAAAAACAACAGGCATGGCAAATTATGTTTTTTAATACGTTTAAGTTTTTGCTTTACCAATCTAGCGGAAAGATCAATACGTTTTGCAGCTCGAATAAACAACTCGGGAGTAAGACGATCGTTAACAAGCGGAAGACCTGCTATTAACGCGAAGGGAGAACACGCTTTCTTCTTAAGCTTAGCTAAAATTAAAAGCGCATTTAACAATAAATCATTTTGAAATCGCTTTTCATGATCCTTTTGATAATCATGTATATCATCATCCATCATTTTTCACATTTCCTTATAAATCCAGATTCTAAAAATCCGTAATCAATTTCAGTTTATCCATTGCGAGATAATTTTTTAGCAAAAATCATCGTTCTACTCCAACAATATACAAA
>CBDVDN010000086.1:0-5664 GCA_965372775.1 uncultured Gammaproteobacteria bacterium | reverse complement strand
GTTGAAGTCAGTTTTTTTCTATTAAATGATAAATTAGTGTGGGAATTGTTTCAATTGATTCTATAGCTTTTAAAAAAACAGGATTTGCACATTTTGAAAATTGTATGAGCGCTAGAGCAAAACGTACGGCATTTGCATATTTTTTTTGAGAGATTGCAGTTGCGATAATTTCATTCATTTTAGGTGTAATAGCAAGCGAATGTTTTTTTAGTATGGCTTGTGTTAAGGAATGAGTTGATTCTGGATTAATAATTTTTTCACCGCCATGGCTGCGAGCTGTTAGGGTGAATAAGTCTCTACCGCGGGAGTCTTTTTTAAAAGGGTCAGTATGTTTTGCTAGAAGGTATTCTATTGGATGTGGATAAGCGTGGGTAGGTTTTTCTTCAGTACCCCAAATACTAAATTCAATAGCGCCGCTGATTAGCATTGAGAAAGCACGAAATATTTCTTTGGGTAATGCACATATATTTTTTTTAATGAATGTGATTGCTCCCTTAGGATTGTTCGAGTCATAAAACTCAAATCCATTCTCTCGCTTTATTAAAGCAACTGTGTGCTTAATGCTGCTTATAAGGACAAGTTTATTTGTTGGAATTATCTTTGTTAAAAATGCATATAATTCAGGAAATTCGAAATGAGCAGCATAATAATACTCTTGTCTGAATTCCGTATTGCGCGTATCGAGAAGTAATTGATCTAGGCTATCAAAACTGGTTTCAGGAAGGTATTTTCTATGATTCTGAAAGAATTCAATGAATGTTATAATTCGTTCGAAGTTACCAGTTTCAGTGGGAGATAGAGGTCTATTGCCGTCCCACAGAGAGATCATATGATAGGCTAGCAATAACCATTCCATATCATCTCTTTTTTTTGGTTCATCAGTGCTTTTTCTTTTGGGTTGAGCGATTAACCAACTTGCATATAACCAAAGTTTTGCAAAACCCGAGCAATGTCCATTTGATAGATCCATGCTTTGAATAAAAACTGGATCTCGGTTATTTTTTTTTAAGTAAGTGACTAATTGTTTTTGAATATGAGATTGCAGAATATCTGGTTGTTCTTTTTCTTCTATTTTTAGCATTTTTCTTCTTCTCTGTTTCTTTATATTAATTAGATACAATTAGAATGAGCAAAATTATATCACAATTCTATTTTTGTGTGTAAATAATTTTCAAGGGCGTAATGTGCTGCGTAGTGATTAAATGGATGAATGTTATCTTAGCCCGCGAGTTTGACAGATTTGGTGGTAAGCAGCTTGAATTTTTTGTGTTTTTTCTGTTGCAAGTTTAATCATTTCTTCCGGCAGACCTTTTGAAATGAGTTTGTCTGGATGGTGTTGATTCATCATGCGGCGGTAAGCTTTTTTAAGATCAGAATCGCTTGTTTGTTTTGTGGTGCAAAGTAATTCATAAGCTTCGTCCAATAAGGATTTTTGCGGGTTTTGATAGGTATATTGTTGTTTTTGGTGTGTATTATTTTGCTGCCAGCGTGTATATTGACCGCGAATAGCATCGAAATATGTGAAATCAATGAACCCTAAGCCTAAATATTTAGCAGTATATTGCAAAATATGTTTAACGGGTCCGCTGGCATAACCATCTGCATATGCTGCTTGAATCTGAATGTCTAAGAATAGACGCATCAAACCTGGATGAAATGGACAGGTTTTACGAAATGCTTGCAGTGCAGCATCAAGATCAAAGTCGGGTTGTTTCCCTTGATTGAATAAATGAATGGCAAGTTTTTGCTGTTCTGAATTTAATCCTAACCGGCGCATCGTATATCTAGCCATTTGAATTTCGTTCTCGGAGACACGGCCATTGGCTTTTGCGATATATCCCATGATAAGAAAAGTCGCGGTGAAAAAAGCTTGTTGTGCTTGACCGCGCGAACCGATTCCTTGTTTGAGTAGTCCGCGGTCGAATAAATTTCCGATAAAAAAACCGAATAGGGCGCCGAAAGGTCCAGCTATTAAGAACCCGCAATAAGCGCCGATGATTTTTCCTAACCAAGTAAATGTCATAGTGTTTTTGCTGTAATTGTTTTAAGTGGCTTATTATAGCATTGAAGTGGGGGATTTATCGGGAAATTTATCTGGACAGAATGGGCTTAGTGTTTTACATTGTTTTGTTTTACGAGTGCCATGAGAGATTAATATAAAATGATCAAGAATCAACTACTTATTAAAATTTTATTATTTTTGTTTTGTTGTTCGTTAGCAGGTAATGTTTTAGGCGTGCCTGTTAAGAAAAATACCAAACTGACATTGGAAGAACAGGTTTATAAGCTTATGTCTAAGCTGACGCCGGATAAACGTTCCGTGCTTGGACAGCGGCTTCAAGAAGAAAAACAGATCGTAAAAAATCCATTTGGCATCACATTTTATAAGCCAACTTATATATTGCCTTATTATTATACTTTTTCCCCTTATCATCGAATTTATAAGGATAATACGCCTGATAATCAAAGAATTAAATCGGCTGAGTTTAAAGGACAATTTAGTATTAAAGTACCGCTTTGGCATAATGTTTTAGGTAGGAATGGTTCGTTTTATATGGGCTATACACAATTAATGTATTGGCAGGTTTATGCATTTTCACAGTATTTTAGAGAAACAAATTATGAGCCAGAGGTATTTTTTAGTAAACCTATTATCAATAATTGGCTGGTGAATGTGGGTGTTGTGCATGAATCAAATGGTCGAGGTGGGGCTTTGGAGAGAAGCTGGAATCGTACTTATGTGGATTTAAAATTTTCAGGTGAGCATTGGATGATGAGCTTTAAACCATGGATTTTGATTTTTAAGGATGAATCAATCAAAACACATAATCCAGATATCGCTCGTTATTTAGGACATGCAAGATTTGTTGTTGCTTATAAATGGGGGCGTAATATTTTTTCTTTGATGCTGCGTAATAATATTGAGAGTGGGTTTAATAAAGGTGCTGCGGAATTTGATTATAGTTTTCATCTTCATGGACATCTTAATGGGTATCTACAGGTTTTCAGAGGCTATGGTCAAAGCTTATTGGAATACAATCATTTAACAACCGGCGCTGGTATTGGTATAGCTCTGAGCAATTGGATTTAGGAAAAAATATTTTGAGAATTCTTTATAGTTTATTATTTTATTTATTTATTCCGTTTGAATTGCTTCGGTTGCTATGGCGTTCTCGGAAAGCGAAAGCCTATCGTTCGCGTTGGCGTGAACGATTTGCTTTTTTTTCTGTTCTAAAAAAATTTCAGCAGGGTGTTTGGGTGCATGCAGTTTCTGTCGGAGAAACTGTAGCCGCAGCGCCTTTGATTAAAGCACTGCAGAGTAAATATTCGAAAATGCCGATAGTTGTTACGACAACCACGCCGACGGGTTCTGTGCGTGTTCAAAAGTTATTAGGCGATAGTGTTTTTCATGTTTATAAACCTTACGATTTGCCTTGTCTGACGAAGCGGTTTTTGAAGAAAATCAAGCCGCAATTAGTGATTATTATGGAAACAGAATTATGGCCGAATTTACTTTATTATTGTGAGAAAAAAAACATTCCGGTTATGCTGGCTAATGCGCGTTTATCGGAACGTTCCGCAAGAGGTTATGCGCATTTCAAAAAACTAACAGTGAATATGTTAAAAAGCTTAACGGCTATTGCTGTTCAGGCTGAGGCGGATGCCGCGCGGTTTAAAAAATTAGGGGCATCGAATGATCGTGTTCACGTAACAGGAAATATTAAATTTGATGTAGCTTGTCCGCCCAGCGTTGTTGAAACAGGAGAATTATTACGGCAACAATTAGGCGCACATCGACGAATTTGGATTGCGGCGAGTACGCATGAAGGAGAAGACGAAAAAATTCTTCGCGCCTTTGCTCAAGTGAAAACTCAATTGTCAGATAGTTTATTAATCTTAGTGCCGCGCCATCCAGAAAGGTTTAAGAAAGTTGCTGAGTTATGCCGAAAGAAAAATTATCAGACTGTTTTGCGCAGTACTGGAAAGGCTTGTTTGCCTCAAACCGATATTTTTCTGGTGGATGCGATGGGAGAACTCTTGCAGTTTTATGCGGCATCCGATGCGGCATTTGTTGGCGGAAGTTTAATTACGCAGGGTGGCGGACATAATTTATTAGAGCCGGCTATGTTTGAATTGCCAATTATCTCGGGTCGATATCTGCATAATTTTAAAGCGATAGCAGATTTATTTTTAGAAGCTGATGCTTTAAAAATTGTGCATGATGAAAAAGAATTAGCAGAACAAGTTATAAAATATCTTGCTGATATTGATTTGTGTAAAAAAACCGGCGAACGGGCTAAAGCAGTTTTTCTAAAAAATCAAGGCGCTTTGCAGCGGCATTTGGAGTTGATTGAAAAGGTATTATGATATTTTGCATAACGATAAGCCTAAAATAGCGGTTGTTGCGTCCTTTGGCTTAGGTGACGGCATGATATTTTTAATTATTGCAAACAACCTTCAAAGGAATGGTTATGACGTAACTTTTTATAATAATTTTACAGCGCAGATGCAGGATTGGCTGCCACATATTCGCGGTAAGTCTTATCCTGATACAGATAAAATGTTACAGGAAATGTTGTCGTATGATTTGGTTTTTTCGGAAGCATTAACGCCGTTGACAGTGGATTTTAAGCCAGAGCAATTGCATGTTTTAAATTTCGTTGTTGTAGGGGCGGCGAGTTTTTCGAAAGAATTGGTTTTTGATGTGAGCGAACGTCTTGTTTTAAAATATACTAATTCTAGTAAACTTGAAAAATTATTGCGATTAGCGGCAGTGAGCGGACTTAAGATTGTTCGGGACAAAAAACTGAGTATGGTAGAGGCGCTGACATTATTTTGTCGTGAGCAGCTTAAGTTTGAAAATGCGGTAAGTGATACTGGATTAATAGTTCCTAATAGAGGACTTGTTAATAGAAAATTTGTGAAAAGAATTATAATACATCCGCTTAGCATTAGCGAATATGGTCAAAAAAATTGGCAGTCAAAAAAATATATAAAATTAGCAAAAATGCTTAAAAAAAACGATTGGAATCCGGTATTTATTTTGTCGCTCAAAGAAAAATCTTTATTTCCAATTTTTGAAAATAGCGGTTTTGCAGTGCCGGAATTTAAAACTATTCTAGAATTAGCAGCTTTTGTATTTGAGTCTGGATGGATGATAGGAAATGATTCTGGTATCGGGCATCTTGCTTCTAATTTTCATATTCCAACCGTTACAATCACGAAAAAATATAAAAATTATAGGTGGCGTCCGTGCTGGTTTCACGGCATAATGGTCACCTCGTCTTGCAGGATAAAAATTATAAACAAATATTTTTGGAAATATTTTATATCGGTGAGAAAGGTTTTTAATGCTTTCAATGGCTTTGTGAGCCAAATGCTGAATCTATAACCTCACGCGACCATAATTTGCGGTTTTTAGCTTGCTCTTTTTCGGCCTATGCTATTTTTAAATCTTGGGAATATGGAATACTATTCCACGCGATTTAAAAACAGCATGGGACAAAAAATAGCGACGCCAAAATTCCGAAAATTATGATCGCGTGAGGTATAGGTTAAATTAACACGAGTACGAAATAACTTTATTCCGCGATCCTGAAATACAAAACAATCATTCAAAATTTAGCATTTATTGTAAATTGCATTTATTAGAACTTAAATACT
>CBDVDN010000085.1:0-5665 GCA_965372775.1 uncultured Gammaproteobacteria bacterium | reverse complement strand
TGAGGGTTCTACCCTTTAACCAACTTTGGATTAAGGGGTAGTTCTACTCGATGAACACATTACAAAAACAAAACTGGATCGATTTGCTTTTTCTTACTGTTATTATCGGCGGGATATATAGCATTTTTCTCGGCAGTTATGCATTTGTCACGCCGGACGAAGCCCGTTATAGTGAAATCGCAAGAGAAATGCTTGCGCACGGTCACTATATTACCCCTCACCTCAATGGTGTACTCTATTTTGAAAAACCGATTTTCTTCTACTGGCTACAGGCTTTATCTGGAAAACTATTTGGTTTAAATGAATGGGCAATGCGCTTTTGGCCGGCTTGTTTTGCCGTACTCGGCTGTCTAGGAACTTATTTTACTGCGTTTAAACTCTATAACCGACGCACGGCACTTTATGCAAGTTTTATTCTAGCAACAAGTTTTTTGTATTTTGCACTTGGACATCAAATCACTATAGACATGCCGGTTTCGGTATTGATAGCTTTATGCTTATTTGCTTTTTTGATTGCCGTAATGGATTCCGAGGTCAAGCATGTGCTAGGACTTGATCAAGTACCGCGAAATAACAGCAGATATATTCGAGCTGCATTTGCTTTTGCAGCACTTGCTGTTTTAACCAAAGGGTTAATCGGCATTGTATTCCCCTGCATGATTGTCGGCGCTTGGATATTAATACTCAATAAATGGCGTGAATTGAAAAACTGGCATCTGCCTTCTGCTATTTTTATTTTTTTACTGATCGCTCTGCCTTGGCATATTCTAATACAAATTAAAAACCCTCAATTTTTCCATTTTTATTTTATTGATCAACAACTGCTTCGTTACAGCACTACTACCGCAGAACGCACAGCACCCATATACTTTTATTTTGTTGTCCTATTAATCGGTTTATTCCCTTGGTCACCATTTTTCTGTCAAGCCATAAAACATAATTGGGCAAAATGGAAAAACCGCACCGAAAAACAAACAGAAATATTTTTATTATTATGGATTGCTTTGATTTTTCTTTTCTTTACATTTTCCAATTCAAAATTAATTCCTTATATTTTACCAATTTTCCCGCCTATCGCGATTTTGATCGGTCGTTATTTTGCAACAGTTGAATTAAAAAAGACAATTGGCTTAAAAATCGGTTTTTTTATGCTCTCTATTTTAGCATTAGGATTCGGAATTTATTTAATCCTACTTCCACGCTATTTCCCTATCACACAAGCGCAATTAGCGCACCGATATTTAATTACGCTTGTAATAATTATTCTAACAACTGCCCTGATAACGCCTTTTATTTTTCGCCGCTTCAACTTTAGATCGGCTTTCATTTTCTTAAATATCGGCATCATCACTTTTCTTATCACCACCTTGTGCGCTATTCCGTCTATCGACAGCCGCTCGATTAAACCGCTTGCTCAAATTATTCTAAAAAAACAGCACAAAAACGACAAAGTTGTTTCTTATGCACATTATTTTCAAGACTTACCTTTTTATATTCATCAGCGTGTTGCTGTGGTAAACTGCCACACTGAATTAGCATTCGGACAAAAATATCAAAGCAATCCGAAAATATGGTTTTCAAGCAATGATGTGTTTTGGAAACAATGGTCAAATAAGCAACGATTATTTGTTGTTGCTGACCGTGATGATTATGAAATGATGCGTAAACAGCATCCAAACTTAAAATTTTACCTATTGGGACAAACTGTCCGCAGTGTTCTAGTAAGTAATCAAAAAATGTAGGTTGGGCTAAGCGCCCATAAATTTATTAAAAACTCTTTAATTTCAGTTTTATTTTGTGCTATAAAAAAAATGCTAAATATAGATTTAAGCGCAGCCCAACCTACAAATAGTGAGTAATGGAGAACTAAACAAATGAATTTCATGACCCTTGCACCGCTAATTATGATTAGCTTATTACTAAATACTATTGCGCAAGTTATGTTAAAAGAAGCCATGAACCGAATCGGCGCCTTTGCATTTTCGCTTTCGAACGTTTTCCCCATTGGAATAAAAATGGCGACTAATCCTTTTATTATTGCCGGTATTGCCTGTTATGTTATCAGCGTAGGATCTTGGCTCTTGGTTTTATCCCGCTGTGAAGTCAGCGTCGTTTATCCGCTCACTAGCATCGGCTATATTATGACAGCTATCGGCGCTACTTATTTTTTAGGTGAAAATTTATCTATGACGCGCATTATCGGTATTTTTGTTATCATTGTTGGCGTTTATTTAATCACGAGGAGTTAATTCATTAT
Source organism: uncultured Gammaproteobacteria bacterium (assembly GCA_965372775.1). Lineage (GTDB taxonomy): Bacteria > Pseudomonadota > Gammaproteobacteria > UBA12402 > UBA12402 > CBDVDN01. The sequence continues at coordinate 3,408 of CBDVDN010000085.1, read as the reverse complement.
GTCCACCGATTTTTTCCCTTTTGCGCGTCCTCACATTGACCAAGCAACTATTGATGAAGTCATCGACTGCTTAAAATCCGGCTGGATTACGACCGGTCCGCGCGTACAGAAATTCACAGAAATGTTAAAACAATATTTCAATGCGCCGCATGCGCTCCCCATCTCTTCCGGCACAGCTGGACTGCATCTTGCACTGCTCGGTTTAAACTTACAGCCAGACGATGAAGTCATTGCGCCTACCATGACTTTTGTCGCAACAGCCAATACAATCGTTCTAGCTGGGGCAAAACCAGTGCTCGTTGATGTTGAACTCGATACTTATAACATCGACATCAATACAATAAAAAAAGCAATCACACCTAAAACTCGCGCGATTATACCTGTTCATTATGCTGGACTGCCTGTCGATCTTGATCCGCTTTATGATCTCGCAAAACAGCACAACCTGCGCATCATTGAAGACGGCGCGCATGCCATCGGCGCGGCATACAAAGGTCAACGCCTCGGCAGTTTTGGCGACACGCAGATGTGGAGCTTTCATCCAAACAAAAACATCACTACAATCGAAGGCGGCTGCATCACAACAACAGATGATGCACTCGCTAAAGACATTAGCATTAGACGTTTTCACGGCATTGACCGCGACACATGGAACCGATTCAGCAAAAAAGGCAATCAACACTATGACGTTGTCATGCCTGGTTTAAAATATAATATGACTGACATTCAAGCCGTACTTGGCATTCATCAGCTCCCTGAATTAGATCGTTTCATCGAGCGCCGCACTGAACTCGCCCATCGTTATCTCGATATACTATCCGACTGGCCGGAATGGCAACTCCCTTCAAAACCTGATTATGCTTATAAACATGCTTGGCACTTGTTCGTACCGTTAATTAATCCTAAAGCGGCAAAAATGACAAGAGATGACTTTATGGCCGCAATGAAACAGTGTAATATCGGAACTGGTTTTCACTATGCAGCGCTGCATTCATTTAGTTACTATCAAAAAACGTTTGGCTACAAAAAAGGCGATTTCCCTAATTCGGAAACAATCGGCGACCGAATTGTTAGCCTACCTTTATTTCCGGACATGACAAATGCGCAGCAGGATCATGTTATTGAAACAATGAAACAAATATTTAAGAAGGCATAAACCCCATGAAAAAACCCTACATTAGCGTTGTCATTCCAGTTCACAATGAGCAGGAAGTCTTAGAAATGCTCTATGAGCGATTAACCAAAGTCATGGGCGATCTTGGCAAGCCTTACGAAGTCATCTTAACTAATGACGGCAGTAAAGATAAATCTGCTGAAATATTAAATGACTTTCAAAAAAGACGTCCGAATGAATTTAGAATTATTCATTTTACCAGAAATTTCGGTCAGCACATGGCTATTATGGCTGGCTTTGAACGTGTTCGCGGCGATATCGTCATCACAATGGATGCCGACCTTCAAAATCCACCGGAAGAAATTCCAAAACTCGTCGAAGCGATGGAAAAAGGTCATGATGTCATCAACACCTTTCGTATGGCTCGTCAAGATCGAAAATGGCGTTTGCTTGTTTCCAAACTTCACAATCTTATTCGCGCAAAAATCACGCCGCACATAACCATGAAAGATGAAGGTAGCATGCTGCGTGCTTATCGGCGAGATATTGTTGATCAAATGGCAGCAACGGGCGAATCATCAACATTCATTCCGGCGCTAGCTTTAACCTACGCATCCAATCCAACTGAAGTCGGCATCAAACATTCTCAACGCGAAGCCGGCACATCAAGTTATGGGCTATACAAACTTATTCGCTACAACTTCGACCTAATTACAAACTTTTCTCTAGTTCCGTTACAATTTTTTACTTTAATCGGAATTATCGTCTCGACATTAAGCATCATCTTTGTCATTTATCTATTTGTCAGACGATTAGTTGTCGGTCCGGAAGCTGCCGGCGTATTCACTCTCTTTGCCATTGCATTTTTCATAATGGGTTTAATTCTTCTAGGACTTGGCATTATTGGTGAATATATAGGGCGCATCTATCAAGAAACCTTAAAAAGACCAAGATTTAAAATACGCGAAATTGTTGAAAAAAAGGAACCAAAAAAAGAGAAAAAATCGCAAACCTAAAAATGACATTTGCAATCTTTTTTCGAATAGCTTAAATTCTCATTAACGAAATACGGCGACACGGTGTGCCATATTCTCAAAATATAAATAACTTCTAGACCTTCACAGAGGACATCAAAATCATGAGCAAAAAAGTACTAATTTTAGGTGTTAACGGATTCATCGGAAACAGTCTAACTGAAGCAATATTAAAAAAGAAAGATTGGGAAGTATTCGGTATGGATATGGCAAAAAACAAACTCGATCACTGTTTAGGTCATAAACGTTTTCACTTCATCGAAGGCGATATCACAATCAACAAAGAATGGATCAACTATCACATAAAAAAATGCGATGTTGTTCTGCCGCTTGTTGCGATTGCAACGCCGGCAACTTATGTTCGTGATCCATTAAGTGTTTTTGAACTGGACTTTGAAGCCAACTTAGAAATCGTTCGTCAAGTCGTCAAGCACAACACACGCCTCATTTTTCCATCGACTTCCGAAGTATACGGTATGTGCCAGGATGCTCAATTCGATGAAAATGAAAGCTTCTTAGTCACAGGACCCATACAAAAACCCCGCTGGATTTACTCTTCCTCAAAACAATTGCTCGACCGTGTCATTTATGCTTATGGAAAACACAAAGGCTTACAATTTACGCTATTCCGCCCGTTCAACTGGGTCGGACCAAAACTCGACAACATTTTAGAACCTAAAGAAGGCAGTTCCCGTGTTCTAACGCAATTTATCGGCAATATTTTACGCGGTCAAGACATCAAACTCGTCGATGGCGGCAAACAACGCCGCAGCTTTACTTACATTGATGACGGCATCGATGCGCTCTTACGCATTATCGAAAATAAAAACAACGGTGCAGACGGACAAATCTTCAATATCGGCAATCCGAAAAATGATCTATCGATTCGTGAACTAGCCGAAATGCTCATAAAAATAATCAAGACCTATCACAAATATGCCAAACTCGCGGAAAAAACACAGCTAATTGATATTTCGGGTGAAGAATATTACGGAAAAGGCTATCAAGACATCTCTGCCCGCGTTCCTTCTGTCGAAAATGCCAAACAGCATCTCTACTGGGAACCACAAACTGACATAGAAACAGCCTTAAGAAAAACACTAGATTACCACTTAAAACACCCGGAAGAACAACTAAGTTATTAGGTTTTATTCATAAGTTGTTTTTCGATTGAAAAACATTCAAAAACACAAATTGTCATCCTCGCCAGCAATTCGCAATGAGTGCCAATTTTTGATCAATTTTATTCAGATTCTGGTT
>CBDVDN010000084.1:0-5713 GCA_965372775.1 uncultured Gammaproteobacteria bacterium | reverse complement strand
TGACCTTGTCTTATTTTACTTAACACCATATAAGGTACGTCAGAATATTTTGCGACTTCGGAAACCCATTGCTGACTTTCTGAATCCGGTCCAATAATAACCGGTTTTTCAACCTGTTCTTTTATCCATTTTGAAATAAGCTTTGCAGCATGCAAGACGGTATTGGGAATGGTATAAATTTCATCTAATGAATCATATCGATGTAAATGCGGATCAATCGTAATGAGCCAATCTGCGAATTGAGCTATAAGTTTTGCAAAACAACGTGAAGTGATTGCTTCTCCTTCCTTAAATCTTTTATCCTGACGCATATAAGCAAGATAAGGCGAAATTAAACCGACGTTTCTAGCGCCAAGTTCTTTTGCTGTTTCAAGAAAAAAAAGTATTGGTAATATTTTTGAATCTGGATCGTCTAAACTTGCCACTAAAACAACTCGTTTATCTTGAATGTCTTCATTTATTTTGATGTAAGATTCGCCATCGGGAAAATGATTAAAATCCGCCTGCCCTAAAGGCATATTGAGATGATGCGATAATTTTTTAGCTAATTCTAAACTATCTGATAAGCTAAATATTATTGCGTTCATGTTATTTCACCCATTTTTATGATGCTGCCATCAATTTTTAAAAACCCTAGGGCATAGTTTAATTCGCCTTGCGTATCCGCATGAATCGTAAAAAGCGGCTGACCAACTTCGATATTTGCGCCTATTTTAACATGCAAATCAACGCCTGCTGCTTTCGAACGTGGCGCGCCGGCTAATTTAGCAAGTTTTGCGATTCTTCGATTGTCGATTCCAGTAACTTTGCCATCTCGATCTGCAAGATAAGGACAAGTGTGCTCAGCTTTTGGCGGGATACGCATACCGCCCTGTGCGCTGCAAATTTCTTGAAATTTTTTCCAAGCCAATCCTTCATCAAGTATCTGTACCGCAACAGATTGACCTTCTCCTTCAGGAATATCCGGTGAAAACTCCAATATTTTACCTGCTAAAAATAAACTGCGTTCTCTCAAATCTTGCGGCGCATGTCGTTGACATTGCAAAACAGCTAAGACATCACGCGCTTCCAATGCCGGACCGATTCCACATCCGACTGGCTGAATACCTTCAGTAAAAACCACTCGCGCTTCCAGTCCTAAATTTTTTGCGACCTGCTCTAATGCGTGCTTTAAATCATCCGCTTCTGCCTGAGAACGAACTTTTGAAGTCGAACCAATTGGAACATCAATAATCACGTGCGTAGAACCTGCTGCGATTTTCTTTGATAATACAGAAGCAATCATCTGTTCCTGACTATCTAAATTCAACACACGCTCAACACGAATTAAAATATCGTCTGCCGGACTTAATGAAACTGCCCCTCCCCAAACAATACAGCCCTGCTCTTGATTAACAACATTTTGCATTTGTTCAAAATTCAAATCCACCGGAGCGAGCGTTTCCATTGTATCTGCCGTACCTGCTGAAGAAGTGATCGCGCGTGAAGAGGTTTTAGGTATGGTCAACCCAAAGGCAGCCACAATCGGCACAGCAATAAGCGTTGTTCTATTTCCGGGCAATCCGCCCACGCAATGCTTATCAACAACAATTTTCGAAGGCCATACGATACGATCACCGGCATTAACCATTGCTTCTGTCAAATCTTGAATTTCAGTATAATCTAATCGATTAGCGGCACATGCGGTTATAAAAGCAGAAAGCTGAATATCAGATAAACGCCCTTTTACAACATCCTTAATAATCGCATCCAATACACCCTGCTTGAATTTCTTGCCAAATATTTTTCCTCGCACTTCATGAAAAGAACTGAGTGGCGCAGGATGAGAAATAAAAATACGGTCATTTTCCTTTGCGTTCAGTAATTGCCAAGCATATTCAGACAAACCTGCTTGCCCGGGCTGTAGCAAATCAGACTTAACCGTATGTAGCGTCGCAATGATAAAATTTTCGCCATCAATGGTTAACTTAATTCGGGCTTGCGCCTCAAATCCTTCTGCTTTACAGATATAACAATCTTCACGAATATAGATAACCGCTTCTTTATAGGTATTAATCCCTAACCGCGTTAAATGTAAAGCGTTCTTGCGTGTTTCCATTCGCAATTAAAAATGGGGATGCGGCGGAAATGGTCGCGGTGTAGGCCTGTAATGATGATGGCGTGAACGATCTAAATACTGCTGTTGTCTAACAATTCCTTCAGTAGCACCGATTGCAGACATAATCGGCTCATTTTGTTTTTCAATTTGCTTACGCTGATTGTACCCTCGAATAACCTCTTGTTGTTGTACCTTACTCAACGTATTCCATTGCTCAATAGGCACACCGAACATTGTTTGTTCACATGCTACAATAAAACAAACAACAAAAAATACAATAAATAATTTAAATAAAACTTTCATGTCAATTAATCCCTATTCCAAAGCTACTCGATGATTTCTTTTGTGTACAAACAACAGTACCATCAGGTTTTGTATAACAACTCCGTGGAGAAACAGTTTCTGATTTATGTAAAGTCTTATGCGGATGAGCTGCGTCCATTACACCTCCCCAAATTTGTTTGCGCGAAGTACTAGCGGCTTGCCTATCATTGTACTGTTGAATAGTTTCTTGCTTTTGACTAGCTGATAATTGATTAAACTGGCTTTGTGGCATACCGAACATTTGTGGTTTGGACGGACCGCAACCGGTTAAAGCTACACATAAACCAATCAAACAGCCTAATGCAATAATTTTTTTAAAAATAGACATAAACACCTCTTATTTAGGAATTATGAACTAGAAGTTAGGAAAGAGAAATTATACCCCATATTACTTCAATTCTTTACAAATTTTACTAAAACTATTAACTGATTACCAACCAAATTTCCGCAGTGCCTATGTGGAGGCAGCCCTTGCGGCTGCCCATTTAGGCGACCACAAGGGTCGCCCCTACAATTAACTGATTGCCAGCCGAATTTGATTTTCCACTTCCTTTATTAAGGCCTCTTTGTCCTTTGCAGGGTAAGATGCCGCATCAATCGGCTTTCCAATATAAATTTCAACCCTCTCTCCAATATGAAAATCTAAGGTTTTTGGCGGCAATATTTTACCCGACCCTCTGATTCCAATTGGAATAATGATGGCTTTAGTTTGCCTTGCAATCATAAAACCGCCTTTTTTAAAAGGCTGTAGTTTGCCTGTACGAGAACGTGTCCCTTCTGGTGCAATCCAAGGAATAATCCCCGTTTGCATTTTCTCTTTTACAATTTTTAAATCTTGTGCAGCTTGCTTGCGATTATCGCGATCAATAGAAAGACATTCAGCAATTTTCATCGCGCATCCCCAAATTGGAACACGAAACAGTTCTTTTTTAGACATCATGCGAATACTGCCGTCTAACGTCATGAAAATCAAAGGAATATCATAATGACTGCAATGATTACTCATGATTATATAACGATGATCGAGCTGCAGCTGAATATCATAAGGATTAAAAACTTCATAAGAAACTTTCACAATATCCAGTATCTTCTTTGCCCATTTTCGACTCAACGCATCAATTTCTTTTCGCTTCCACTTTCGATAAATTGGTCGAATGATAATATGAAGAGAAGTGATTAAAATCGAAAACAAAGAACGAAAAACAATCAAATATACTTGAAATTTATTTGCTTTCATAAATTGAAAGTTAACTAACCTCTTCCATTGAGATAGATTCTACAGGACATTCCGGCACGCATGCTCCGCAATCAATACAATCTTCATTGCTTACAACCGCTTTACCGTCATTTAAATCGATAGCTTGTACTGGACAAATGTCAACGCAAGCACCGCACCCAACACATGTTTCATAATTAATTTGAGCTGTCATAAAATTTTACCTCTTAAAATAGGAACTAAAAATTAGGAAATTTGAGTCGCTTCGCGCAACGAATTTATTAAATTTCTAACAATGTAGCTCGTGTGCGGCTTCACACGGGCTACATTACTGTCATCCCCGCGAATGAGAGGATCCATACTCAATCAAGTTGAGCACAAGCATTCCCGAGTCCTTAAAACAAAACCTACAAACACTTATTTCCTATTTCCTACTTCCTACTTCTTACTTCCTAAAACAGGATACAATCACCGACCCAAGAAAGTCAAAGCTAATTTATCACCATCTATTTGTGAAAACAAACCCTTATTGCCGTAATGCAGTTTCAAAGGCATTAACACTGCCTTACCGATTATACTTCGTCCCTGCTCTCCTGTAGACGAAAGACTTGCTAATGCCCATACATTCTGAAAAGTCATAATGCTTCCATGATATTTTCCTACATATAACATAATATGCCCCGTTACAGAAATTAATGTTGTAAAAGGAGTAGCATATTTAATAATTGCTGCTTGACGTTCGACAGGCGATAATTTTGCCAATGACATTTGCGGTGCGGTACTTGCTTGTGCCTTTGAATTTCTAGGCAGCCAGATCCCAAACGGCACAAATAAATCTTTTAACGAACTTGAACAATCCGTATAAAAATACAAACCACCCCATCCATAAGGCGTTCCCAATTGTTCATTAATCAATTGAGCAAAATGATTCGACGTCATATAGAACGGCATATTCGTCATAAATTGTTTAGAAACATTAGCAGTTTCAATGACTGCATTACCATTTATATCTCTAACTGGCACTAAAATTTGATACGTATTTTTCCCAGCTTTAACTACAGGAAAAATAGATCCCATATATGCTCTAAATCTAAATTCTCCAGATAAATCTTTAATAGCAGCATGATTCACTATTGTTGCGACATATGGAGCTTTTTCCCACTGTTTAATAAAATCCAAACTTACATAAGCAATATTATTAGTCCGTATCCACCCCGTTATAGCTGGCGTTATGACAAAAGCCCATGCTCCATCATTAGAAAGCTGTAAAACATGTAACGGCGTTCCAGCTAATACAGTAGATTCTTGAAATGAATCGAATGGATAACCTTGACCCGCCGCATGAAAACTGCCGTATCGTGGAATTATGGTCGGCAATAAGCGTAAATAAGCATTTTCAACCGTAATCGCCGCGGCATTCATATTCGGAAATGAAACTATATCCATATTCTTACTCATGTTATCAAACCATTGTTTTGAGTGATGTCGGAAATTTTCTCCTATCCCAAGATGTTTTCTAAAGCTCAAGATTAGAGAATTTTCAAATGGTTTTAAGTGTTCCTTTGCATAATCAAGCGGTAATTGTCTTGAATAATAACTTTTAAACCATGGAGAAAAAAAACGAGAAAAAAATTTTTTAACTAATTGTTTTTGTTTGGCTAATGAAATTAATGGCTTATCCACATTTGCCGGCTTAATAAAATCATAAGCATTTTGAGGGGCGTGTACAGAAAAAATGTCAAATTTTTTTACATGTTTTGGCAAATGATTGTAATAACTATTCCGTGCAAAAGCCAGAACCGGCAATATCATGAATATAATAAAAATTTTATAATGCTTTATCATCATTTCTCTTTTTCACAGGTATAGATTCAACAAAGGATAATAAAGATAAAACGATAAATTCTCCACAAAAAAATTCGAAAAATTTAATTATACCTCACGCGGTCATAATTTGCGGAATTATAGCGTCGCTATTTTTCAACCAGCGTTTTTTTTTTAAAGAAGAACATTCAAAGATAACTGTCAGATGGGATGTTAAGTGTAAACTTTATTTGCTGACAGACCCAAAAAAC
>CBDVDN010000083.1:0-5725 GCA_965372775.1 uncultured Gammaproteobacteria bacterium | reverse complement strand
GGGTTGCCCATGCATTTGAATCAGTATTTTCCGATAAGGATGTTAGAGTAATTGTAGTACCGCACGGCATGGAAGTGAAACTTATTAAGAGTAGCGAATTAGACGATAAGTGATGAAGACAAAACAATTTTTTTTATTAAACGTTCGGTCAAACCCTTCTTTCTCGTCATCCCGCGGCTACGTCACCCCGTTACTTGATCACGAGGCCGCAGGATCTAGTGAAATTAACGAACTATACCTCGCGCGGTCAAGCTTGTGCTAGGACTTGATCCAGTCCCGCGAAATGCAGGGGGATTTCAATTTTTGCCCCCCCCCTGCATAGGAACGTACACGTTCCATAGTAAACGTACATCACATTATTCCGAAAAGTGACCCATTAATCGCTTCAATTCCGCCATAGAACGCTTACGTTTTGAATCATACTTTAATGCTTTCTTAAAATAAAAACTTGCCAAAGATCGATTCGGAATTTTCAATGCGCACAACCCAGCATTTTCATAAGCTGCTGCTGTATTCAAATAATTAGGATTTTTTGCTGCCTTTTTAAAATAATTGATTGCTTTTTTGTAATCGCCTGCATGAAACAAAAACACGCCATAATTATTCTGAACGCTTCCAGAATTTGAATCAAGCTGCAACGCCTGCTCATAATATTGTCTAGCATTTTCAATTTGACCTGTTTGCAAAAAGAAATAACCCATTGCCATTTGTACTTCTGATGAACTCGGCGCTTGTTTTAATGCCAGAAGCAATTTCGACTTTGAACGCGCTATTTGCTTTTCTTTAAGATAGCCCAATCCCAAACGAACATTAAAATCAGCCGCCGTCTGCAAGTTCGACGAGGACTCTTTTGCCTGCACATTCATCAAATTAGCACTGCAGCCAAACAAAAAAATCATACTCAAAAATAAAAAAACAACTCGATACATAACGAGAACCTCTTTAAAAAAATGAAGAAAATGTGAAAAATTGTAGGGCGCCCCTTGCGGTCGCCCAAATATTCAAGCGAAAATGGCTAACATCCTGCCAACTGCCCACATGCAGCGGCAATATCATGTCCTCGCCGTTTTCTTACTATCGTATTAACTCCAGCGGCTAACAAAATATTTTTAAAGTTTTCAATTGCGGACGGCGTTGAAGGCTGATAAGAAATACCTGAACAAGCATTAAAAGGAATTAAATTAACTTTACACCGCAAACCATTTAAAAGCTTCACCAATTCACGCGCATGTTTAACGGCATCATTCACATCATGCAGTAAAACATACTCTATTGAAATTTTTCGCTTGCTATCTTTATCAAAAAAGCGTTTACACGAAGCAATCACTTCTTCAATCGGATATTTTTTATTAATCGGCATAAGCTGATCACGCAATGCATTGTTTGGCGCATGCAATGAAACAGCTAAAGATACTTCGCTTTCCTTAGAAAGCCGATCCATTTCCGGCACAATGCCAACTGTACTTACTGTAACGCGAAATTTAGACAATCCATAAGCAAAATCATCTGTCATCAAATCCAAAGCGCTTAAAACATTATCAAAATTCAGCAAAGGTTCCCCCATACCCATCATAACAATATTGGTAACGCTTCGATCATGTTGCCCCGCCGCTTTAGATAGCATTCGCACGACTTGCCAAACCTGACCGATGATTTCCGCAACACTTAAATTACGCTGAAAACCAGATTTTCCTGTAGCACAAAAGCAGCAACCTAACGGACATCCAACTTGAGAAGAAACGCACAATGTACCGCGCCCTTCTTCTGGAATAAAAACCGTCTCAACACAACAGCCGTCCTGTAATTGGAACAGCCACTTTCGCGCACCATCTATTGAAACTTGTTCCCGAACAAATTTTGGCGGTTTAATCATCGCATGTTCATATAAATACTGCCGAAACGCTTTACTTAAATTGGTCATCTGATCAAAATCTTGATAACCATACTGGTGAATCCACTTAATAATCTGATCCGCTCGAAAAGGTTTCTCACCGAGATCAACAAAATAATCGCGCAGCGCTTTGCGATTAAAATCGAGAAGGTTCAATTTAGACATCAATATTCACAACCTGTCATCCTCAATATTCAGTCTGTCATCCTCGCAAATTCGAGGATCCATATTCCAGAGACAATAAATTAGGCACGATACGTCACGTTTTGAATCAACATTGAAATTCTTAGACATTTAGACATCAATCTCTAACAAAAATTTCTTCCGGCTTAAAGAAAAACGCAATTTCTTGTTTTGCTGTTTCCGGCGCGTCAGAGCCATGTACTGCATTCTTATCAATACTTTCCGCAAAATCCGCACGAACTGTGCCGGCTACCGCTTCGGTTGGATTAGTTGCGCCCATAATTTCACGATTCCTAGCAATTGCATTTTCGCCATACAAAACCTGAACTAAGACCGGCGCCGAACTTATAAATGAAACAAGATCATTAAAAAACGGTCTTTCTTTATGAACAGCATAAAAAGCTTCTGCCCGTTCTTTCGTCAAATGAACCATTTTAGCTGCAATAATTTTCAATCCGCTTTTCTCAAAACGAGAAAGAATCTCACCAACAACATTTTTTGCAACCGCATCGGGCTTAATAATTGATAACGTTTGTTCTATTGCCATAGTATGCTCCTGAAAAAAATAAAAAATTAAACCGTCATTATATGAATTTATAAGCTTAATGCAATCACAGAATTGGCCTGTTTAATTGTCGCATTAACATTCCCTTAATTTATACCTAATATTAATTTAATTTTTATTGTTCATACTGGTAAACAAGCTTTTAAACTTAAATTAAACAAAAATAAAGATCAACAGAACACACTACCACCACCCCACCGCCGGCTCGATTAAGAACCGGCATTTTTATTTCCCTTTTCCTTGACCAACTCCCGCACAATCAGTAATATGCTTCGATGCTAGCCAAATTAAAAAAAATTTTTACATTTATCGCTTTGCCAATATGCTTCAGCTCCCTCATGAGCTGCAGTATTCTTGAACCCCCAATACATTCTAATGGCTTAGGAAATCCACAAAATCCTCCACATAAAACTTTCCGTTCTTCTGAAAACATGTGGCACATATTAGCCCGCTCATTTAATTTACCGAATGAAACACCCGAAAACGCAGCGGTTCGAAAACAAATCAACTGGTTTGTCAGCAATCCCAAATATCTTCAGCAAATGGCTGAACAATCCAGACCCTATCTATTTTACATTTATCAGCAAGTTCGGATTCGAAATCTACCGGCTGAAGTCGCCCTGCTCCCGATGGTCGAAAGTTCGTACGATCCTTTTGCTTATTCAAAAGCTGGCGCAGCCGGATTATGGCAAATGATGCCGGGGACTGGCTCTGGATTCGGACTAACTGTTAATTGGTGGTATGACGGACGCCGCGACATTATCGCCTCAACCCATTCTGCACTGAACTACATATCGTACTTAGGAAACTTCTTCAATGATGACTGGTTATTAGCATTAGCCGCTTACGACGCAGGCGAAGGCACAATAGAAAATGCCACACATCATAACTTAAGACATCACTTGCCAACTGACTTTTGGCATCTCAATGACTTATCATCCGAAACAAAAAGCTATATTCCAAAGCTCTTAGCGCTCGCGACTATCATAAAAAATCCAGACGAGTATCCAATCGACCTGCCTTTCATTCCAAATGCACCTTACATTGCTCAAGTCAGCGTCGGATCACAAATTGATCTAGTACGTGCGGCCAAAATAGCAGATATGACAGCAGAAGAACTATTAATTTTAAATCCGGGTTACAATCGATGGGCAACTGATCCGGACGGTCAACACAAACTGTTATTCCCCATCGACAAAGCTGCACGCTTTCAAGAACAATTATCACATATTCCTAAATACGCACGCGTCACGTGGTTACGCTATCAAGTAAAAAAAGGCGATTCGCTGATCAGCATTGCGCGTCACTTCAAAACAACGGTTAAACTCCTGCAAGAAGTTAACCATTTAAAAACACATACGATTCAAATCGCACATACACTATTAATTCCCACGGAAACCAGTCAGCTCACCAAAATCGTCTTAAACTCTGAAAGAAAATATTTTTCTTCACTTCACAAAATTCCAGAAATCCATTTAACCAATCACATCGTAAAAAAAGGCGATACAGCATTATCTATTGCCAAACGTTATCATGTCACCACAAAAGAAATTCGTTTTTGGAACGGACTAAAATCTGTAAAATACTTACATCCTGGACAAAAATTAATTATGTGGCCGCCGCATAAACGCACTGTCTATCATCCTCATTATACAACTTACACAATCCAATCTGGCGACACATTAAGCGGCATTGCCTACCGGCATCATACACATGCAACCACCATTAAAAAGCTTAATCATTTAAAATCTTCTAAAATAAAGCCGAAAATGACTCTAAAAATACCACCAGCCTTACACGCGACCACACAGCACCACACACAAAAGAAAAGTCACACCACAACCGCACATCATGCAACACATCATCACCCATCTCACAAAACAAAACCGCACACTACACATCACTCGACACAACATTCATCTCACAAAACAAAAACGCACACTACACATCATGCAACACATCATCCATCTCACAAAACAACCCACATACACAAAACGACACATCCTATCACCCAAAAAACGCGCCAGTCCCAACACATCACCTACCGCGTTAAATCCGGCGATAACCTAATAAAAATCGCAAAAAAACTCGGCGTCAAGACTGCTGACCTCATCCGCTGGAACAAAATAAAAAACGCAACCTATCTAAAACCCAAACAAACTTTAGTGTTTTATTCCCCCACAACACCATTAGTAAAAACAAAAATAGGATCGACATGCCGATCAAAAAAACTCGCGCAGCCATAATTTTTGGAGTTAGGGCATCACGGAATAAGCATCACCTGTTTCACAAATTTTTGTATCCTTTCTCTCATCCATCATCGATTGGTTTTCAACCGCCATCACCGGCAAAACGCTTTTGGAACAGGGTGACGTAATAATATACTGTTGAACAAGCTTCGCTAATACCGCATTATCCCGTGTTAAGATTTGACATTTATTTTCTAATGTTTGAATTTTATTCTGTCCTGACTCAAATTTTTCGTTCAATTGACTCAAAGCTGCTGTAATCTGCTGCATTTTTAACATGAGTCCCGACACGAGTTTTTTTTCTTCCGCAAACGCCTGTCCTATTGAAGACAGATTCTTTTTGAAACGACTATTTTCATCCAGCATTGCTTTATACGACTGCTTCACGGTTTTATGTTTGATTGCTGTCTCTTGTAAAACTTGAAATACACGCCTAGAACACCGCATCTGATCCGAATCATGATTACACCGTTTAACAAACGCTTGAAAATCATCTAAAACAAATAAATTAGATTTAAAATTTGATACCAGCTTTAGCAAATTTCGCCGCAATTTACTGCCCCAAAAAAGCCAACGACAACCTAAAAAAGAATATTCCAAAATTTTACTTTCAATAAGCGCTTCTATTTTATTAAAAAAACTTCGTATTGTCGAAAATTGTTCCGGATGTATCTTGAAAGCTTCTAACAATTGAATAAGCGACTGAATTCCTTGAATACGCGACATACCATATTTATTTTTAACTTTATTTTTTAAAGCGCCATAATTGGGTGGTGTGGCTTTTAAATCGCCACCATACTGCATAACATAATTTGCCAAAACTTCAAAAAAACTTTG
>CBDVDN010000082.1:0-5738 GCA_965372775.1 uncultured Gammaproteobacteria bacterium | reverse complement strand
ATCGGTATATTTTCTAAAAATCCAGCTTTTTTCAAAGTTTTTTTGTTTTTTTTTCATTTATTTTGGGAAAAAACGCGTTTTTGTGTTTTTTTTAAGCATTTTCTGTGTTTTGAGTTTAAATGAAAAATCAAAAAGCATTTTTTTATTGTAAATAAAAAAGTATGTTTTTCTGTTTTTATTGTTGGTTTTTTTCTTTTTCTCGTAAGGTTAGAATTTCGGATCCGATTTCAGTGACTAAAATTGTATGTTCCCATTGAGCAGAAAGGCTATGATCTTTTGTTACGGAAGTCCATCTATTTGGTAATATTTTTATATATCGTTTACCGGCATTAACCATCGGTTCGATTGTAAATGTCATCCCCGGTTTTAATAGTGGACCTTTGTCGGATGTTTTATAATGCAGTACGCTGGGCGGTTCATGGAAGCCCGTTCCTATTCCGTGACCGCAATATTCCCGAACAATTGAAAAATGATTTGATTCAGCATGGTTTTGAATGGCAATGCCTATATCAACAAGATGCGCCCCTGGTTTTACAGCTTCAATACCGATGAACAAACACTCGTGTGTAACGCGCACTAATTTTTTAGCAATAATAGAAGGCGTTCCAATTAGAAACATTTTGCTGGTGTCTCCATGATAGCCGTCTTTTATAACGGTAATATCTATATTGAGGATGTCCCCGTTTTTTAGTTTTTTTTCGCTTGGAATCCCGTGACAGATTTGATGGTTAACAGAAGTACAAATGCTTTTTGGATAACCTTTGTAATTTAAAGGCGCAGGTATAGCCTCTTGCTTAATAATATAGTCGTGACAGATTTGATTAAGCTCGTTTGTAGTAATGCCGATTTTGACGTGCGGTTTGATCATTTCGAGAACCGATGCTGCGATATGGCAAGCTATACGCATTTTTTCAATTTCTTCATGCGTTTTGATAGAGATAGTCATATATTAACCATTTAAGTTGTTGTTTAGTAGAAAATATGATATAAGACGTTCACTTAATTAGCAATGAGTAAGTTTTTTGATTACACACTTGTGTCGGCACAGGGTTTTGGGTGCTTAAGGTGTTTTGCACGCTTTAAGTGAAATCTTGGGACGCGAGGAGGCCTAACCCTAACTTAAGAGAAAATACTATGAAAGATATTACAATACGTGATTTATTAGAAGGCGGTGTTCATTTTGGACATCCGACTCGTAATTGGAATCCTAAAATGTCGCCTTATATTTTTGGTGCGCGAGATAAAATCCATATTATTGATTTAGAGAAGACCCTGCCGTTATTAAAAGAAGCGATGAATTTTTTAGGGCGTATAGCGTCTAAAAAAGGAAAGATTTTGTTTGTAGGGACTAAACTTGCTGCTCAGGTGCTTGTAAAAGAAACGGCGGAAAAATGCGATATGCCTTATGTCAATCATCGCTGGCTGGGCGGTATGTTAACTAATTATAAGACGGTGCGCGGCTTGATGAAGCGTTTAAAGACTTTAGAATCTCAATTTGAGAAAGGCGCATTCGGAAATCGCACTAAAAAAGAAATTTTGAATTTAACGCGAGAAAAAGAAAAATTAGAACGAACTGTCGGAGGTATTAAGAAAATAGGCGGGTTGCCGGATGCTTTATTTGTTATTGATGTCGGACATGAGAAGATTGCTGTTCGTGAAGCAAATAAATTAAAAATCCCAGTCGTGGGTATTGTGGATACAGTTAATGATCCAGACTGTATAGATTATGTTATTCCCGGGAATGATGATGCAATGCGCGCAATTAAACTTTATCTTGATGTGGTGTGTGAAAGTATTTCTTCGGGTAAAACGAGTCGCGGTGTCGGTATTGTAGAAGAGCAACAGACTGTTTCTGGAGATGAGTTTGTTGAAGTTTCTGAAAAGGAATTAGAAGAGGAAGTACTCGAACCGAAAGTTGAAGATCAGACAACCGAGAGAGAAGAAGATCAAAAATAACTTGTATCTTACTCTTATCTATTTGTAGGGGCGCGCGAGGTATAGTCAGGAAACGTACGCGTTCCCAGTATTACGAGGTATAAATATGACAATAACTGCAGCGCAGGTTTCTGAATTGCGTAAATTGACAGATTGCGGAATGATGGATTGTAAAAAAACCTTACAGGAAACGGACGGTGATATTAATAAAGCGGTTGAATTATTGCGTAAGAAAGGTATGGCAAAGGCCGCTAATAAAGCAAGCCGTATTACAGCAGAAGGAATTATTAAAATAAAAGTTTCAGACGATAATAAACAAGCCGTTATGGTGGAAATTAATAGTGAAACAGATTTTGTTGCGAGAGATGAAAATCTTCAAGCTTTTGCAGCGAAAGTGGTTGATGTTGCGTTGGCGCATCAAGTGAATGATATTGAAGCATTATCTAAAGTATCTATTGATGGGAAAAAGGTTGAAACGCTTCGTCAGGCGCTGATTGCTAAAATCGGTGAAAATATTAATGTTCGCCGTATTACTTTTATTAAAACGAGCGGTATGATCGGAAGTTATCTTCATGGCAGCCGTATTGGCGTTTTAGTTGCGATTTCTGGCGGAGATGCCGAATGTGCTAAAGATATTGCGATGCATATTGCCGCATCAAAACCTATTGTTATATCGTCAGACCAAGTATCGGAAGATGTATTAGCAAAAGAGCGAGATATCTTTCGTGCGCAAGCATTGGAAAGCGGTAAGCCAGAAGCAATCGTTGAAAAAATGATTAATGGACGCATTAAGAAATTTGTTAATGAAGTTAGTCTGCTTGGACAGAATTTTGTTAAGGATTTAAATATAACGGTTGGACAGCTTGTTGAAAGTAAGCAGGCAGTTGTTGAGGCATTTACTCGATTTGAATTGGGTGAAGGTATTGATAAGAAAACTGTAGATTTTGCAGAAGAAGTGAAAGCTCAAGTAGCATCTAAAGGATAACTTAAGGGATTGTATTGTGACAAAACCAGTTTATCGTCGTGTTTTACTTAAATTAAGCGGTGAGGCGTTATTAGGAAACGAACCTTTTGGTATTGATTCGAAGACTTTATCTCATATTAATCAGAATATTCATGAAATAGTAAAGATGGGTGCAGAGATTGCGATCGTTATTGGCGGTGGTAATTTTTTTCGCGGAGAGCTGCTTTCGAAAAATGGATTTGATCGTGTGACATGTGATCAAATGGGCATGTTAGCGACAGTGATGAACGGTTTGGTTTTACGTGATAGCTTTTTAAAAAACGGTTTGCCATGTCATATTATGTCATCTATTTCCATAGAGGGTTTTACTGAGAGGTATAATAGATCGTTAGCTGTTTCCTATTTAGAAAATAAAGCAGTTGTTATTTTTGTGGCCGGAACTGGCAATCCTTTGTTTTCTACTGATTCCGCAGCAAGTTTGCGAGGCATTGAAATAGGCGCGGATGTTATTCTTAAGGCTACGAAAGTAGACGGCGTATATTCGAAAGATCCTAAGTTACATGCCGACGCTGAACGGTTTGATCATTTGACTTATCAAGAGGTTATTGAGCGTCATTTGGCTGTAATGGATATGGCGGCGATTTCGCTTTGTCAAGATCATGCGATGCCGTTACGTGTTTTTGACATGAATAGCAAGGGCATATTAAAACGTATTATTACAGGTTCGAATGAAGGAACGCTGATAAGCTGATATACTGCGCGAGGTATAAATTGTAGGGGCGACCCTTGCGGTTGCCCAAATACTTACGGCTGTTTATTTAGGTGACCGCAAGGGTCGTCCCTACATAGGATTTGTGAAATTCCCAGATTAAGGAGTGTAGACATATGATTAACGATATTCAAAAGACAGCCGAAAATCGGATGAGTAAAAGCGTGGAAGTTCTACAGGGCGAATTTATAAAAATTCGTACGGGTCGCGCACATCCAAGTTTATTGGAGCACATTATGGTGCCTTATTATGGAAGCGACGTGCCGTTAAGTCAGGTGGCGTCTATTACGATAGGGGATGCACGGACTTTGGTTGTAACACCTTGGGAAAAAGATAAGGTGCCGGCCATAGAAAAAGCGATTATGCAATCTGATTTAGGATTAAATCCAGCTACGGCGGGACTTGTTATTCGTGTTCCATTACCGCCGTTAACAGAAGAAAGACGTAAAGATTTAGTCAAAGTTATTCATGGCGAGGCAGAAAATGCGCGGGTGGCTATTCGTAATATTCGGCGTGATGCGAATACACAAGTAAAAGAATTATTAAAAGCAAAGGAAATTGGTGAAGATGATGAACGGCGCGCACAGGACGTCATACAAAAGTTAACGGACAAATATATTGCTGAAGTCGATAAGCGCTTGGCAGCGAAAGAAGCTGATTTAATGCAAGTTTAGAGTGATAGTTAATTGTCTTCTATTGATGAATTACCTAAACATATTGCTATCATTATGGATGGTAACGGTCGTTGGGCGAAGGAGCGAAATAAGCCGCGATATTTAGGGCATCGCGCAGGTGCTCGAGCAGTCGAAAAAGCTATAGAAATAGCATCTAAATTAAAAATCCAAGTTTTGAGCTTATTTGCCTTTAGTAGTGAAAATTGGCAGCGTCCCAAGGAAGAAGTGCAGTATTTAATGCGGCTTTTTTCAATTATATTAAAAAGCAAGGTTAAAAAACTACATAAAAATAATGTTCAATTCAGAGTTATTGGCGATGTTCATCGATTTTCCGAAAAAATCCGTTCTAATATTATTGCGGCTGAACGATTAACAAAAAAAAATACCGGATTGAAATTAGTGATTGCAGCTAATTATGGAGGTAGGTGGGATATTGTTCAGGCAGCACGTAAATTAGCAAATAAAGCAGTCGAAAAAAAAATCAATCCGAACGACATTAGTGAGGAAGTTTTTGATGAGCATTTAATGTTAGCAGATTTACCTCCACCGGATTTATTTATTCGAACAAGCGGCGAACAGAGAATTAGTAATTTTTTCTTATGGCAATTAGCTTATTCTGAGCTGTATTTTACAAAAGCATATTGGCCAGATTTTGATGAAGAAGCTTTTTTAAAAGCATTGAGCGATTTTAAACAGCGTAAAAGACGTTTTGGAAAAATTGATGAACAGGATGGGGTGAGAAAATGTTAAGAAACCGTATTATAACCGGACTAATTTTAGCAATTGTTGCGTTACTAATTATTTTTTATTTACCGTTTTCTGCTTTTTTAGTCGTTACGAGCGGTATTATTTTATTTTCTGCATGGGAATGGACAAGCTTGATGGGATGCCGTTCATTGTTGTGCCAGTTCCTATACGTTATTTTTATGGCGATTATGATGTATTGTGCATGGCATGCACCAATTATTCCGGTTTTATGGGTTGCTTTTGCGTGGTGGGTCGCAGCACTTTTTCTTATTGCGTTCTATCCGAAAGTTTCTAAAATTTGGTCGTACGGTATTTGGATTAGAGGATTGATGGGGATCCTCGTATTAGTGCCTAGCTGGCTATCCATAGATTTTATTATGTGGCAGCAGAATGGTGCTGTAATATTGGTGTTTTTGCTGCTTTTAGTTTGGGGTGCGGATACGGGCGCTTTTTTTTCGGGTAAGTTTTGGGGTAAGCATAAGTTAATGCCGCTTGTTAGTCCAAAAAAAACATGGCAAGGTTTGTTTGGAGGATTAACATTAACGATATTAATCGCAGCAATTGGCTGTATCGTCTTAAAGATTATTCCTCCTTATTGGCCAATCGTTATTGTATTAGCTGTTGTAACGGTTTTATTTTCTGTTGTATG
>CBDVDN010000081.1:0-5903 GCA_965372775.1 uncultured Gammaproteobacteria bacterium | reverse complement strand
AACGGCGAACCCAATATATTTTCACGACGTAAACGTTCGATTTCTTTGTTTACTTCATTTCGAACAGCAGCAACATTCTCCCAATAAGCTTGATTCATCGAATAAGTTTTCGGCAAAGCAGGCATATTTTCATACCACGCTGCAATAAACACCGATTCCTCTCGCTCTCCCGGCATAGATTGCCAGATCTCTTCTGCCGTAAAACTTAAAATTGGAGCAATCCAACGTACTAATGCTTCAATGATATGATACATAGCGCTTTGAGCTGACCGCCGTGCAATACTTCCTTTTTGAGTGGTATATTGCCGATCTTTAATGATATCTAAGTAAAAACTGCCCATATCAATAGAACAGAAATGATGTATTTTTTGACAAATAAGATTAAATTGATATTCATCATAAGCTTTGCAAACATCTTCTTGTATTAATCTCGCTTTGTCGACCGCCCAGCGATCTAAGGCAAGCATCTTTTCTGGTTTTAATAAATGCTCATTCAGATTAAAACCATTGAGGTTAGACAATAAAAACCGCGCTGTATTCCGAATTCGCCGATAAGTATCCGTCGCACGCTTGATAATTTCATCGGATACTGCAATATCACCCCGATAATCCGTTGAAGCAACCCAAAGGCGCAATACATCAGCACCTAAAGTTTTCATGACTTTCTCCGGCACAATCACATTACCCACAGATTTCGACATTTTACGACCGGACACATCCAGCGTAAATCCATGCGTTAAGACCTGATGACAAGGCACTTGATTATGTATTGCACAAGACGTAATTAAAGAAGATTGAAACCAGCCTCGATATTGATCCGATCCTTCTAAATAAAGATCTGCTGGAAATCGTAATTCGTCGCGCTGCAGTACAACACACGCATGACTCACGCCAGAATCCAACCAAACATCCAACGTATCGCTGCTTTTGACATACTGATCTGCTTCATCTCCCAATAATTCTGTCGAATCAATCTTATCCCAAACATCAACACCTTTTTTTTCAACTCGCTTAGCCACTTCTTCCATTAATCGCGCATTGTCTTGATGCAGTTCTCCCGTATCTTTATGAATAAACAATGCTACTGGAACACCCCACACACGTTGACGTGAAATACACCAGTCTGGACGGTTTACAACCATATCTGCAATACGCGTTGCTCCCCAAGGCGGTATCCACTTCATCTCTGTAATATGACTCAAAACAGATTCACGTAAATGCTCTTGATTCATATCAACAAACCATTGCGGTGTCGCACGAAAAATCAAAGGCTTTTTATGACGCCAGCAATGCGGATAGCTATGCGTAATAGTTTCCGTATAAATTAATGCGCCCCTCTCTTTTAGTACATCAATAATATGCGCATTAGCATCATAAACATTCTCACCAGCAAACAATTGTGTGTCCGGCAAAAAACGTCCTTTTGCATCGACTGGATTATCAACCGGCAAATTATAAATTTGACCCACAACATAATCTTCCAGACCATGACCCGGTGCCGTATGCACTGCACCCGTACCGGTTTCCGTCGTTACATGCGCGCCTAATATAACTGGCACAATCCGATCATAAAAAGGATGCTGAAGCTGTAATCCTTCCAACGCCTTACCTTTGATCTGTCCGATAACTTGATAATCATGAACGCCATAACGCGTCATCACATTTTCTAATAAGTCTTCAGCAATTAAAAAATTCTCGACATGTCTAGTAGATTCGGCTTGTCCCTGCGCAATCACATAAGTAAATTCCGGATGCACAGAAACAGCTTGGTTAGCTGGCAATGTCCAAGGCGTTGTTGTCCAAATCGGCACAGATACAAAAGCATCTTTTTCAAGCGCCGGAGACGTCGCAAAACGTTTCAACAAATCTGATACATCTTTAACATCGAAACGCACATCTATAGCCGACGACGGTTTATCTTGATATTCCACTTCAGCTTCCGCCAAAGCCGAACCGCAGGCAACACACCAATGCACAGGTCTAAACCCGCGCCTTAGGTGCCCATTTTCAATGATTTTTGCAAAACTTCGAATAATATCGGCTTCATATTTAAAATCCATCGTCAAATACGGATGATCCCAATCCGCAAACACACCTAATCGCTTAAATGATTCGCGTTGTTTATCTACTTGTTTTTGCGCATACTGCCGACAAGCCGTACGAAATTCAGCAACGGATACTTTAGCCCCTGGCTTTCCGATTTTCTTTTCAACATTTAATTCAATCGGCAATCCGTGACAATCCCATCCCGGAATAAACGGCACATCATAACCGCTTAATGTTTTTGCTTTAACAATAATATCTTTAAGTGTTTTATTAACAGCGTGTCCTAAATGAATATCACCGTTCGCATAAGGCGGACCGTCATGCAGAATAAATTTTTCGCCGCCGGCACGCGCCGCTCTTATTTTTTGATAAATATCCGAATCCAGCCAATGTTTTAATCGTTCTGGTTCCCTCTGTGCTAGATTAGCTTTCATCGGAAAATCAGTTTGTGGTAAATTTAATGTATCTTTGTAGTCAGTCATAAGTTAGGTCTCGAAAAAATTGGTTCTTCCCTCGCACGGTCATAATTTGAGGAATTTTAGCGCCGTTATTTTTTGTCCTACGCTACGTTTAAATCGCGTGGAATAGTTACTCATATTTCCAAGATTTAAACGTAGCATAGGGCGAAAAAGAACAAGCTAAAACCCTCAAATTATGACCACGCGAGGTATATACAGCCTCGTCAAATTCGTAGGTTGGGTTAAGCTTGCATTACGATTTGAATTTTTTTATAGCACATCTGTTAATGATGATTCATATCATTTTTCATGTTCATCTACGCTTAACCCAACCTACAAATTTACCAAACATTGAAAAACGGATTAAACGAATATTTACATTAACTATCAAGCACCTACTTTTCTTTTATAGAACTAAAAAACTCCTTCGCCTGCGCTGCATCTCTTTTCATCTGATGTTTTAATGCATCAAGCGCCGAAAACAATCTTTCATCCCGCAGCTTCTCTAAAAAAATCACATGAATGATATGACCGTAAATATCTTGATCAAAATCAAATAAATTCACTTCCAAAATAGCATGCTCTCCATCGACTGTTGGACGGCAGCCAACATTCGCCACACCTAAAATCGGTTGTTCATTTATCCCAAGCACTTTAACCGCAAAAACGCCTCTTAACGGCAACCTCATATGCTTAAGCCGAACATTTGCAGTTGGAAAACCCAATTGATGCCCGCGTCGATCTCCATACACCACATGCCCGCACATATAATAATGATGTCCTAGCAGTTTTTCTACTGTTGTCAAATCGCCCGCTTGTAATGCTTGACGAACCCATGTGCTATCAACCCGTCTTCCATCAACACTGATCGTCTGACTTGCTTCAACAGTAAAGCCAAATTGTTTTCCTGCTTTCTGCAAATAAAAAAAATGTCCCTCTCTTTCACTACCAAAATGAAAATCATCACCAATGACTAAATGTTTTACAGCAAGACGTTCGACTAAAATAGTCTTAACAAATTGTTTGGCAGTTAATTTAGCAAATTGCCTATGAAATGGTATAACTAAAACCACATCAATTGAATAATTCCGAAAAGTTTGTGTTTTTTCACGAAGAGAAAACAAACGTCCTAAAAAACATTCATCATCAAAATATTCATTAGGCTGCGGTTCAAAAATAACAACAACAGAAGTTAAGTTTTTATCATGCGCTAATTTCTTTATTCGCGTTAAAATATTCTGATGACCTAAATGAACACCATCAAAATTTCCAACTGTTGCAACACAACCTTCTGTTAGCTTATAATTTTCAACGCCTCGAATAATCTGCATAGTTTTTATGGAATAAAATAAAACGGATTAGGCAATTTATAATCATGATCAGCATAACCGCCAGCAAGATCGCTCACCTGATCTCCAATATTTAAAACAATATCGTATCCTTGGCTGATTATATTCTTACGCGTATTAATTTTATAACCAGAAGGTTCTGCTGTTGGATTGTTAAAAAATACTTTTACAAATTTTGTATATCCCGCCTTTTTTAAATTTTCGATGGTTTTTTTCTCCATAACCTGCCTATTATCGCGACCTGTTACAAAAAAAACAGAAACGTCATGATGCACAGCATATCGATATAATTCAAGCGTCGGTCTAATAACAGAATCATGAAATGTATTATTAATAATCACTAAAGGTTTCTTTGGAACTATACCCCCCACCCAGTTTACCAATCCATACAAAGCTTCTAGCTGTTTAAAATTCGACAAAGACGTTTCGTCAATATCTAATACAATAGCTAATTTTTTATGCTGCGTATTCTTTTTAATGGATTTTGCTAATTGCACTTTGGCTTTTTGAATGACAACATTAAGATCATGCATATACTTCCCTGAATAATAATAATTTAATAGCTGCTGCTGCTCGACATTAAAATTAACTGGTTCGGCGAATACAACACAAGAAACACAAGAAATAAAAAACAAAACAATAAAATTTTTTTTCATAGGATACCTTCTCCAAATTAACAAATTCATCCTTTATTATTCTGAACCCTAAAGACATCTTACCGCTTCCGTAACAACCTTGTCCGGCGTAACATTCCCATAAAATTCCCTTAAAAACCAAACTTGACGATGAGATGTTTTCTTACCAGGCTTCAGCGATTTTAAAGGTGCTAAAATCTCCACCTCCAAATAAGGAAACTCCGAAGCATTATAAACTTCAGCTATATTGTCATGCGGATATTTTGCTCTAGACTCCACATCAAAAAAACGCGCCATAGCCAATGTTTTTTTTCTTCTTTTAGCATTTCTTCGTAATGCCACAACCACTCCCTGTTCAAGCATACTGCCATATTTAAATAACCATGGCTGATCACAAATAATTTTACTCCATCCATTCTCTTGTCGAACTAATTTTTTGCGATGCTTAGTCCCTGCGGAAAATCTTAAATCCGGCTTTATCATTGTTTCAGATACGGGGAAATATATGTCAAACGGTCTAAGTAATTGGGTAACATCCCAAATACCAAACTGAATTATCTTGTCTGTTTTATTAACAAATGTTTGATCGAGCACGATAATACCATTCGGCTGCAGCTCTACCTGTCGAATAATACACAGTCCAGTCTCGCGATCAACTGGACTTGTCATAATCACTGTATGCGGCTTCAGCTTAACAGAATACTGACTTGCATCAAGATCCAAAGGCGGCAAATCAGCTAACCATGAAGATTCCGGGGCAACCCAAGTTTTATCGCCGCCCCATAGACGATGACCCAATCGAAGTTTTTCTTGTTCCAAGTCTGTGACATGCGAAAAATCAAAAGTCTCGCCCAAATGATCTTTATTAACAAAAAATAATTCTTCTCCCTGATACTTAAGCGAAATAATTCTACCGCCTATACTAGGCGCAACACCCATTTCAATATCATTAGCCTTTAAAAAATAACCATCCCAACCATAAAATTTTGCTTTAGGCGGGCATAAATTTTTAGTATTCATCTCTACCTTCCATTTAAACGAAAAAATACTTATCCTCGAAAATGTTTTATCCGTAAACCACTTATAAATAAAAAAATAATGTACAGCATCATACCACCAATCACTAACAGAGCCAAATGCGTTACGCGCCATACCCATGCATGTGTTAGCCACGCATTCATAGAACCGGACAGATAGAATAAAAACACGCCCATCAAACCAGTTGCCGCCCCCAAACGAACAAAATATAACCACCAACCAGGACGAGGAAGATATATCTTGCGCCGCAACAATACAAACAACAAAAACCCCGCATTAACGAAAGCAGCCAAGGAAGTCGCTAAAGCCAAACCCGCATGCGCCAAAGGAAAAATAAACACAGCATTTAAAATCATATTTGTAATAACGGCAACAAC
>CBDVDN010000080.1:0-5920 GCA_965372775.1 uncultured Gammaproteobacteria bacterium | reverse complement strand
ATATCTCTTTTTCCGGTATCGTAACCTTCAAAAAAGCAGAAAGTCTACAGGATGTTGCAAAACGTATTCCATTAGATCACATGCTTATCGAAACCGATTCGCCTTATCTCGCGCCAGTCCCGATGCGCGGCAAACTCAATGAACCGGCTTATATTCATTATATTGCAGAATTTATAGCAGTACTGCGTGGTATCAGTTACGAAGAAATCGCACAAAAAACTTCTGAAAATTTTGAACGCTTAATAGGAACTAGAAGTTAGAAATTAGGGGAATTTATTTATTTCCGTGTTGTGCTACGGTGCACACGGACTACATTATTTTATCCCTTAAGTTGATGCCTATGCGCGTTTGCGGGCATGAGACCCTAGATTCCAATAGCCCTTTTAATGCAATCGCCCTATTAGAGAAGCAAAAATCCTTGCAATTTATGCTTTTCAATATATAATTTAATCTAAATATATATTTAGGAGCATAATGTGGATGCAATTCATTCAATTTTGAAAGCAGAGCGTAAAAAGAAAAAAATTACTCAATCAGAAGCCGCACATTTAGCTGGTGTTAGTCAACCGCAATTATCGCGTTTTGAAAAAGGAGGAGACGTTTATCTTTCGACAGCTCAAAACATTGCTGCTGCTTTGGATATGCGTATTATAGCGGTCACAAAGGAAATGTTGCTGTATATTGAGAGTTTGAGTGGTGTGGCAGAAGCGTATGCAGTCAAAGAACCGACGCTATTAGATTTGTATGGCATAAAGGATGATGAATGATGCAGATCAAAAAAGTTCAGATTTTAGAAATTTTATTGCATAACGTGCGTGTTGGCTATTTGTCACATTATCAGGATGGAAAAAATGCCTTTGTATTTGATCAAGATTATATTGATATGGGTACAGCACGTCCCGTATTGAGCTTGTCGTTTTTGGAACGAGATTTATCAAATCCGCAAGTTTCTATGATGAGATTGCCGCCGTTTTTTTCAAATCTATTGCCGGAAGGCGCGCTTCGCGAGCTTATTTGTGAACAATTGAAAGTATATGTGGATGATGAATTTAGTTTATTGAGTGCGTTAGGCGAAGACTTGCCTGGTGCAGTTATTGCAAATTCTATGGAAGAAACGCCGCATCAAGTGCTTGCATCTGCTAAAGGAAGCGCTGCAATTGAAATGATAGATTTTGATGAAAACATACTGCGTTTCTCGCTTGCGGGTATTCAAATGAAATTTTCTATGCAGAGTCAAAATGGGTATTTTACTTTACCTAAAAAAGGCGATTTAGGTCATTATATTGTGAAAACGCCCTCTAATTTGTATGCGTATGTACCAGAAAATGAATATTCAATGTTAGCACTTGCTAAAAATATGGATATAAATGTTCCGGGAGCTCAATTGGTTTCTTTGAAAGATATTCATGGTCTACCAAATATCGATTTACCAAACGAAGCACTTAATGCTTTTGTTGTACGCCGTTTCGATCGGGGACGTTCGGATGAACGGATTCACATAGAAGATTTTGGACAAGTTTTTTCAGTACGAAGCGATCGAAAATATTCTGCGACGAATTATGAGTCTATGGCAAGGTTAATATATAACTTATTTCCCAACGGCTTATCTCAATTGAAAGAATTTATTAAGCGCTTGATATTTAACATTTTAATTGGAAATACTGATGCGCATCTACAGAATTGGTCAGTTATTTATTCTGATAAATATCATCCCCAATTAGCGCCAGCCTATGATTTAGTTTCTACCTTGTCTTATATAGATAATCGTGAGTTAGCTTTAAATTTAGCCAAGCAAAAGCATTTTTATGCAATAGATAAACAGACATTAAGTTATTTTGCTAAGCGTGTTGGTGTACGTGATTCGATTGTGCTGAATGTGGCTGATGAGGTTATTAATAAAGCCAAAACTGAATGGACAGATTTAATAGAAAACTTACCTTTAACAGAAACGATGCGGAAAGCATTACATAATCATTGGCAGCAGCTTCCTTTGATGTTTTAATAACACTCTATGTTTAAACCCTTATCTTTGTACATTGGATTGCGCTATATCCGTGCAAAACGTCGGAATCGATTCATTTCTTTTATTTCTTTGGTGTCGATGCTGGGCATTGCGCTCGGCATTGCTGTGCTGATTACAGTTGTATCTGTGATGAACGGCTTTGATAAGCAAATTCGTCTGAAGATTTTTGCTATGACGCCGCATATTACGATTAGCGGTCTGTCCGGTAAGCTGTCCAATTGGCAGGCTGTTTCTGAAAAAGCATCAAAATTTACCGGCGTTTTGGGTGCGGTACCTTATGTGCGCAGTCAAGGCTTGCTGACGAATAATAATTTAGTACGTCCAATCGTTGTTTCCGGTGTTTCTCCAGACTTGGAAGGCCATGTTTCGGATATTGGGCATAAAGTCATTCAAGGTTCTTGGCGGGCTTTAAAGCCACATCAGTTTGGTATTGTGCTAGGTGATGCGCTTGCAGAGAATTTAGGCGTGGGCGTTGGGGATAAAGTAACGTTAGTTACGACACAGATGAGTGTGACGCCGATCGGCGTTGTGCCGCGGTTTAAGCGGTTTAAAGTCGTTGGTATTTTTCATGTGGGTGCTGGATTGGGTTATGATAACAGCGTTGCATTTGTGAATTTAAAAGATGCTCAGATTTTGTTTATGCTGGGTGATCAAGTGAGCGGCATTCAATTGAAAATACGGGATTTGTTTGCTGCACAGCGCATGTCGCTGGGATTACAGAAATATTTAGGATTTGATTATCAAATTTCCAATTGGACAGATCAGTACGGTGCGTTCTATCATGCTGTGCAAATGGAAAAAACCATCATGTTTTTTATTTTGTTATTGCTTATTGCTATAGCTGCTTTTAATTTAGTGTCCGGTTTGGTCATGCTAGTTAATGATAAACGGACGGATATTGCAATTTTACGGACTTTTGGTGCGACGCCGCGCGTTATTATGAGTATTTTTTTGGTGCAGGGCTGCATGATTGGGTTTATCGGAACGATTTTGGGCGTGATTGGCGGGACAGTGCTGTCGTTGAATGTGACTAGAATTGTGAATTTCATTCAAAGTGTTTTTCATGTTCAGCTATTGACAGCGAATGTGTATTGGGTGAATTATTTGCCTTCACAGTTACAATTGTCCGATATCATACATGTTTCTATTGCGGCGTTTATGATGTCGCTGATAGCAACGCTTTATCCGGCTTGGCGTGCTGCACGTACGAGACCTGTTGAGGCTTTGCGTTATGAATAGTTCTGTATTAGCCTGTCGTAGTTTAAGTAAATCTTTTCATGAGGTTGAGAAAGATTTAGTCGTTTTGCGCGAGGTAAATTTTTCTGTGCAGCCGAATGAATCCGTTGCGATTTTAGGTGCGTCTGGTTCGGGGAAAAGTACTTTTTTGCATTTGCTAGGCGGTTTGGATAAACCTTCTGCCGGTGAGGTTTTTTGGAATGATAAAAATATTCAAAAACTTTCTGAAAAAGAGAAATGTATTTTTCGAAATAAACATTTGGGGTTTGTTTATCAGTTTCATCATTTATTGCCGGAATTTACCGCGTTGGAAAATGTTGCTATGCCGCTATTGTTAAGCAAGGCTTCTTCAAGAAGCGCAAGGGAAGCTGCACAAGCTTTTCTTGGCAAAGTTGATTTGTCGGATCGCATGCATCATAAAATTGGGGAGCTGTCCGGTGGAGAACGGCAGCGAACAGCAGTTGCGCGTGCTTTGGTTACACAGCCACGCTGTGTTTTAGCGGACGAACCAACCGGCAATCTCGATCATCAAACGGCAGCAAGCGTTTTTCAAGTTATGCTTGATTTACAAAAAGAATTGGGAACCAGTTTTGTTATCGTGACACATGATTTGAATTTGGCTAAAATGATGCAGCATTCTTATGAGCTAAAGGAGGGGGTATTAATCTGATGAAAAAAGTTATTTTATTTTTATGTGTTATTGTATTGCCGGCTGTTTTGCTAACTAGCTGTTCACGTCCGATTCCAAAATTGGCATCGGTTTATATGGTGGGAGTAGGAGTTAGTTCCTAAATTATTGAGGAGTAAATTTTATGCCTTCTTTTGATGTTGTTTCTAAAGTTGATAGTCATGAAGTGACGAATGCCGTAGATCAGGCAAATCGTGAAGTTCAATCGCGATTTGATTTTAAAGGGTCGAATGCTCGTTTTAAATTATCCGATAGTCAGATCACGCTGATTGCGCCGAGTGATTTTCAATTAAAACAAATGATTGATATTTTACATAATAAAATGTCAAAGCGGGAGATTGATATTCGTACATTAGATTATCAAGATCCGCAAATGAGTTTGCATGAAGCAAGACAGATTATTAATGTTCGTCAAGGTATTGAGACAGAGTTAGCGAAGAAAATCGTTAAATTAATTAAGAATACAAAAATCAAAGCGCAAGCGGCTATTCAGGGTGAGCAAGTACGTGTGAGCAGTAAAAAACGCGATGATCTTCAGTCGATCATCGCGATGTTAAAAGAAGAAAAGCTTGGATTACCGCTCCAATTTGAGAATTTTAGGGATTAGGATTTCCCGGTTTATTGCTCGAAAAAGGTTGTGTCATACTATCTAGATATTTTGCTAAATCTTCTGGATTGTCAGAGTGCAAGCATTTTTTAAAGTGCTTTTTAGCGTAAAATATGGGATCAAGTCCGAATGGGTCAGAAGAAAGTTTTTCTGAAAAAGCATGTAATAGCATTTGTTTAGCTTGTTTATTTGTGAGCATTGTATTTTGATCAGCGGTTGTAACCGCGGGAGAGGTTGATTGTCTATTGAGCAGCATCATACCCGATAGTAGTGTATTTTGTAGTCTGTCTGCAAGACCAAAACCAATGGTTTTGATCTGTAATAATGTATGAATCATCAAATAGATTTGAAGCTCTGTTTCTTGAGATATGTTTGAACTTTTATCAGTTAAGACAGTTTCAAGTGTAGCTTGAAGGATCTGGTTGCTTTCTGGGGGATCTTTCGGAATCTTTGGGTCCCTTTTTAGTACGGCATCTAACTGCTGTTCTATGTTGTAGGCTCTTCGAGATCCGTCACGACTATGCGCTATTTTGAAAAATAGTGATGAATCACTGCGTTTTTCTGTGACATTCTTATGATAATCATTTAGTGCCGCTTGTAGTGCGAGAATGCATAGTTTTGGATTTATGTGGATCTGCTTTCCTTTTAATGAATGGGGTAATTTTTTAGTCATACTGTGTTCCTCATATAAAGTAAAAATTAGCGTATTGTTTTAGGAGCCGTCATCCTATGTTGTTTTTTTTGGGGGGGCTTCAAAGTGTTTTCGTTTTTTTGTTACGTTTTTTTTTGGATCTTTAAAATGGTCTATCATTTGGCTGAATCCTCTATTTCTACTAGTAGTAGAAATAGAGAGAAAAGTCTTTGCCATGTTTTGTTTATCTGGGGACATATCGCATGCTTGTTGGAATGTTTTGGAAGATTCTCTTCGCACATCATGTATGGATTTTCCTCTCCAAAATAATAGTATCCATTTTAAGCTAAAAGCATATTTAACTTTTTGTAAAGTTGTCCGTCGTTGGCTTTGTTTCGGGTAAAATACCATTTTTGCTACTTCACGATGAATGTTCGTTAGATTTTTGTATATGTTACCCGTATCACAGGATTTTTTAATGGGTGTTGCTGCGATTTTAGTAGCATATGCGCCTATGTCTAATGTTTCTGTTTTAGGAAAAATGCATTTAACAAATCGTTCATAATATGCTGGACACCAACCTTTTATTTTGTTTAATTCACACTTAATAGCTGATGTGGCTTGTTGTTGTTCAGTAGGGATGCCATTTATTTTATTCCCATCAAATATGCGGGCATATATATTTGGGAATTCATCTTTAAAAAATTCTTTTTCTGTTTGATTTATAAAAAAGTC
>CBDVDN010000079.1:0-5943 GCA_965372775.1 uncultured Gammaproteobacteria bacterium | reverse complement strand
TTCTCATCTAAAACACCTATATTTCTTGGGTTTTCATAATGATCTAAAACTTCTTCACTATATTCCACGTTTAATTACCTCTGTTTACTTTGTTTAGCAGGAATGACAATACTATAACCTTGCGCGGTCATAATTTGAGGAAATTGGATGAAATACATGGATGTATTTCACTGCTGCGCAGCGCCCTACGCTGCGTTTAAATCGCGTGGAATAATTATTCATATTCCCAAAATTTAAACGCAGCGCAGGGCGGAAAAGAACAAGTTAAAAACCTCAAATTATGACCACGTAAGGTATACTGTCAATGTGCTGTTCCCCATTCGATTGAATCAATATCAATGCCCTGCTTATACATATCCCATAGCGGCGACATGTCTCGTAATTTTTTTACCTTCTCACGGACTAACTGCACGGTATAATCAATTTCTTCTTCTGTCGTAAACCTTCCAACCGAAAAACGAATCGAACTATGCGCTAATTCATCGCTTAATCCTAACGCACGCAAAACATACGAAGGCTCTAAACTCGCAGAAGTGCAGGCAGATCCAGAAGAAACCGCGATATCTTTTAAAGCCATCATTAATGATTCGCCTTCTATATAATTAAAACTGACATTTAAAATAGTCGGTAAACTATGTGTTAAATCACTATTCAAATGAATAGCTTCCATATCTTTGATGCCATCCCAAAGCCGATCGCGTAATTTCCGAATTCTTAGTATTTCCGGCGACATTTCCTGTTTAGCAATTCTAAAAGCTTCACCTATCCCAACAACCTGATGAGTCGGCAAAGTTCCCGAGCGTAGCCCATACTCATGACCACCGCCATGTATTTGCGGTTCAAGACGAATACGCGGCTGCCGTCTAACAAACAACACACCCACCCCTTTTGGTCCATAAATTTTATGTCCGGAAAAAGACATCAAATCAACCTTTAATGTCTGCATATCAATAAGAATTTTACCTGTGCTTTGTGCCGCATCAACATGAAAGATAATTTCCTTTTCCCGTGTTATTTCACCGATAGCTGCAATATCTTGAATCGTACCAATCTCATTATTAACATGCATGATTGAAACTAAAATCGTATCAACACGAATCGCGTTTTTTACAGATTGTACATTAATTACACCATTAGCTTCGGGAGCTAAATAAGTTACTTCGAATCCTTGCTGCTCTAAAAACTTACACGGATCTAAAACAGCTTTATGCTCGATTTTGGAGGTGATAATGTGTTTGCCTTTGTGCTGATAAAAATGCGCAGCGCCTTTAATTGCCAGATTATCCGATTCTGTTGCACCGGAAGTCCACACAATTTCACGCGGATCCGCATTAATCAATTCTGCAACATATTTACGCGCTTGCTCAACGGTTTCTTCCGCCTGCCAACCAAATTTATGTGTATGCGATGCCGGATTTCCAAAAACGCCATCCATTGTTAAACAAACCATCATTTTTTCTGCAACACGAGAATCAACCGGAGTTGTCGCAGCATAATCAAGATAGATAGGTAAATTCATCGACAATTTCTCCTATTTAGGAACTAGAAATTAAAAATTTTGAGTCGCTTCGTTTATCAGGAACTAGGAGTTAGGAAATAGGATATTTGCATCGCGACAAATTTATTAAATTCATAGCACCTATCAAACCTGTCATCTCACATTGTCATCCCCGCGAATGCGGGGATCTATATTCCAGAGTCATTAAAATAAAACCCACAAATACCTATTTCCTAGTTCCTAGTTCCTAGTTCCTAGTTCCTAGTTCCTAACTTCTAACTTCTAACTTCTAACTTCTAACTTCTAACTTCTCTTACATCAAATCAGCTAGTGTAGTTTTTTGTAGGAAATTGTCAATCGAATTGCTTAAATCATCCCATAATTGATGAATTAAACATCGCGAATTGTTTTGATCGTCACACGAACCTTTGCAACATTTAACATCCAAGCTTTTTTTGTCATTAACTGCTTGAATAATACGAAGAATACTCATTTCTTTAGGCTGCTCTTTCAGCTTATATCCTCCGCCAGGACCACGCTTACTTAAAACAAAACCTTTATCGCGAAATTGTGTAAACAATTGTTCAAGATAGGATTGGGAAATTCCCTGCCGCAAAGCAATATCTAACAAAGAAACAGGACCGTCTGTCTGATGTAATGCAATATCTAATAAAGCAATAATTGCATATTTTTCTTTAGCTGTTACTCTCATATTATTTTTTCTTCTCTATGTTATTAATATTAATAATAAAGTGATTATATATTAACCAAATATTAAGGTCAAGAATTTTCCTGCTTTCTCTCTTCCGTCGTCTTCCGTCCTATGCCTATGAACTGCATCATACCGCGCAATAGATTCA
This sequence comes from uncultured Gammaproteobacteria bacterium, assembly GCA_965372775.1. Classification (GTDB taxonomy): domain Bacteria; phylum Pseudomonadota; class Gammaproteobacteria; order UBA12402; family UBA12402; genus CBDVDN01. The sequence continues at coordinate 3,585 of CBDVDN010000079.1, read as the reverse complement.
AATCATCTTTATCAATCTTAGCGCGATTAATTATATGTCTAATGCGCTTCATCATCGTTCGAGGCTTATTCGGATTCAAAAACTCAATATCAATCATTGTCTGCTCGATATGTTTATAAAGACCTTCCAATTCATCTGCTGTTGCGAGATTTTCAGGTTCTCTAGGTATTATCATCGAATACCCTTCTATCTTTAAAGCAGCCATTCGCAATTCATATACAATAACTTGAACCGCCGCTGCCAAATTCAAAGAACTGAAATTTTCAACTGTAGGAATACAAAGATGATAATGACAGCGATCTAATTCCGGATTGGTCAAACCAATTCGCTCCGGACCAAAAACAATCGCTATTTGCATTTTCTGCGATTTCGCAATGATGTTTTCTGCGGCTTCTCGTGGATTTAATAATGTTTGCGACATAGTACGAATTCTTGCGCTCGTTCCAAAAACAAGAGAACAGCCGCTTAAAGCCTCATCTAAAGTTCGCGTCACAACAGCCTGCTCTAAAACATCATCGGCCCGTGAGGCAAGCGCATTCGCATCAGGATGCGGAAAATACCTAGGATTTACTAGAAATAACTCGGATAACCCCATGTTTTTCATAGCTCTTGCGGCTGACCCTATATTGCCGGCATGTGATGGCGATACTAAAATAATGCGTATATTGTTCATTGAGTACCTTATAAAATTAATTGTATTATACTAAATTTATTCTATAATGCTTTCTATTCACAATAAATGATAATCAAGAGAGTTTGAATTATGAAAAATATATTTATTTCTATTTGTTCACTGTTAATGCTTATTACTGTTCCTTTATTAACTTATGCTAATTTACCAAATCATTGCCCAACAAGCCTTCAAGAACACCACCAGCAGGATCAACCAGGCTGGCAATGGCAAACTTACACTGGGCAAACACAGGACTACAAATTTACCACCTCTCAAATCATGAAAATGGGTGTAACAGGATATTATGTTATATGCTGGTATGACAATATGTCTGATTCGATCAGCGTAAACACTAACATTGTTGTAAAACCAGCAAAGGGACCTTGGAGCAGTCAAACGTTACCCGCAACATGCTCATCTGAAAAATCAACAGATTGTATATTTAAAGCCGGACTATAAAACTTAATCTTATTGTTCATTGCGCGTAACCTCCCGCGCAAGCATTTATACCTCACACGAGCATAATTTGCAGTTTATAGCACTTGCACCCCTCCTCTTCTTTCGCTATCCTAACCTATTAAATCTTAAACATAACAGGACTCACATAACATAATGCATCCATATCTTAACACTGCATTTAAAGCAGCTCGTGCTGCAGGCGATATTATTACGCGCGCTTTTGATCGACTCGATACCGTTCGCGTTTCAAAAAAAGGTAAAAATGATTTTGTTACAAATGTTGACAAAGCAGCCGAACAGGAAATTATTCGTGTTTTGCAAATGGCCTATCCGCATCATGAATTTTTATGTGAAGAATCCGGCTCGATAAAAGGCAGCGGTAAAGATGAATTTCAATGGATAATCGACCCATTAGACGGCACAACAAACTTTATGCGGGGATTTCCGCATTTTTGTATTTCAATAGCCTTAAAGCATAACAACCGCATTGAACATGGCTTAATTTATGACCCGCTTCGCCAAGATTTATTTACCGCATCACGCGGAACCGGCGCACAAAAAAACAATCGCCGCATTCGTGTTGCTCAACACTATCATTTAAAAGAATGTTTGCTAGGTACGGGATTTCCATTCAAAACTCCCAAATATCACGACATTTATTACGATTCGCTCAAAGCCATATCTAAGCATTGTATTGGTATACGGCGAACCGGCTCTGCTGCATTAGATCTAGCTTATGTTGCATCTGGACAACTAGATGCTTTCTGGGAATTCGGATTATCTACCTGGGATATAGCAGCAGGCAGTCTAATTATCCGAGAATCCGGCGGATTAATAACGGATGTGTACGGTGAAGACAATTATCTAAAAACCGGCAATGTTGTATGCGGCAATCCACGCGCATTTAAAGAACTGCTCAACCACCTTAAACCTTTTTTGCCAAATAAACCGTAGTTGCACGGCGTGCCGTGCCTAAAAAAGTAGTAATTGACATGACCACAACAGAACTTGAATCGACGATAAAAGATTTAGTCATCCCCTGCAAAGGCATTTTAGCCGCAGATGAAAGCTCTCCAACTATCAAAAAAAGATTTGATGCAATTAATGTCGAATCAACTGAAGAAAATCGCCGTGCTTATCGCGAACTGCTTTTCACAACACCAGACCTTGAAAAATATATTTGCGGCATCATTCTCTTTGAAGAAACATTAAATCAAAAAACAGCCGATGACATTCCCTTCCCTAAATTATTAACTCAAAAAGGCATTGTACCCGGCATTAAAGTCGACAAAGGACTCATTCCTTTTGAAAGCTCACTCGACGAAAAAATAACGCAAGGATTAGACGGTTTGCCCGAACGATTAGCCGAATACAAAAAACTCGGCGCTCGATTTGCAAAATGGCGCGCTGTTTATAACATTTCCGATATTTACCCCTCCAAAATAGCCATAAAAACGCAAGCTTGTCTATTAGCGCGTTATGCTGCTATCTGCCAAAATCAAGGCATCGTTCCGATTGTCGAACCAGAAGTATTAATGGAGGGCGATCATAGCTTAGAAAAATGCGCAGAAGTGACAGAAGCTGTACAGCGCGCTGTTTTTCGCGCACTTTATAAACGAAACGTCATACTCGAACTCATGGTTTTAAAACCCAGCATGGTTATTGCTGGAAAAAACCATGCATCAAAACCTTCCGTCCAAGCTGTTGCAGAAGAAACGGTAAAAATACTGCGGCGCGCAGTTCCCGCAGCTGTACCAAGCATTAATTACCTTTCCGGCGGACAAAGCGACACACTTGCAACAGCGCATTTAAATGCGATTAACCAAGTTGATCTATCCAAACCTTGGTATCTTAGTTTTTCTTATGGTCGCGCACTGCAAGCGCCTTGTTTAAAAGCATGGCGGGGTAAAAAAGAAAATGTCAAAGAAGCGCAAGAAGCCTTAATAAAACGCGCCAAACTGAATGGATTAGCCACACAAGGGAAATATACGCCGAAGGACGAGTAAGGAACGGTAGGTATTAGGTTATAAATAAGGCGGCTCTTACATAGCCGCCCATAGCATTAAGTGATTTTATTATTCTGGCGCATAGTAGACGTATAAAGAAAACCATCTTTTTTTTCGTCAACTTCAACCAATGGAAATGATTTTGGTTGTGAACCTCCAAACATACTTTGCGGCATACCATTTTTTTTGCATTCTGTCCGCGGTTTCTTGTTTAAATATTGTTTTTCTTCAACTCTATCTATTTAATCGCTTGGCTTTGTTTCTTAGCCTAAAAAGTGTACAGGAATTTGATCGTATTTTAAACAAATTCAGGTAAAATTGCCCAAAACTTCCTCTAAAAGATCAAACATTGCCCATATTTTAGTATATTTTTTGGGCTAAGAAACAAAGCCTCTTATCTGTATAGCCGGAAGAGTTATAGAGCATGCAAGGGAACTCATAATAAAG
>CBDVDN010000078.1:0-5964 GCA_965372775.1 uncultured Gammaproteobacteria bacterium | reverse complement strand
CTTTGCCCAATAGAATCATCCCGTACAATATAAAACTGAACCAAAATATAATCGGCAGCAAGCGCAATTGCATCTAGCATCGCATCGTAAATTTCCTGTCCATCAATCAACAATTCGGCTTGATTTCCCATCATAAAAGCCATTTGCGTTAATGTTTTTGCGGTCTTCTGCAACGGCATAAGCAAAGCATCCGGATCTATTTCAAATTTATTAATTTCTTTGTAAATATCTTGAATCTGCTTATCTACTTTTCTATATGATTTATTAAGCGCTTCCGCATAACCGTAAAAGCGACGTCTACCAAATACAAAATAAAAAGGAAGAGAAAGAAAAGGAATCGTGATTAATGAAATAGCCCACGCAATAGCGCCTTGTGAAGTGCGAACTGTCATCACCGCATGAATCGCACAGATAATTCCGACGATATAACCTAGTGAAATAAAAAAAATCGCAGCAATAGGAAAAAAATAATGCGTAATCATAGTCCAGCCTTGTCATTCCGGAAAGCGCGTTCTGCGCGCTTATCCGGAACCTATAAAAACATCATAAAGTATACGAAAATTCTGCAAACAGTGGTAAATGATCGGACAATTTATCCCACGGTTCTCCGCCTAAAACTTGTCCGCACAACAAATTCAAATGCCGATAATAAATTCGATCGATTGTAAAATTCGGGTTGCGTGCAGGAAATGTTTTAGCATGATGTCCAGATAAATTTTTAAAAACTTCTTCTAAATGTAAAACTCTTTCTACCGCGCGTTCGGCATGACGCTGCCAATCATTAAAATCACCTGCGACAATTAACGGCGCTTGACACGGCACTTTTTCCAAAATTGTTTTAACTAATGTTTTAAATTGTGAGGCGCGCTCCACTCTGAACAATCCGAAATGCACACAAATAACATGAAGATCAACATCCGTATTCGGCAATTGAATAACGCCATGCAGCAAGCTCCTACTGGCGCGCTTCATAAACGAAACATCCGTATTCTCCCAACTCTTAAACGGATATTGACTTAGCAAAGCATTACCATGATGACCAGAACGATAAATCGCATTTTTACCATAAACAGCATCTTTCCAAACTTCTCCAGCTAAAAACTCATAATCTGGCTGAACGGGATAAGAAGATTGTTTAAATCTTTTCTCTTTATGTCTTCCCTGTACTTCCTGTAAAAATAAAACATCTGCATCAATATGCATCAAAGCATGACGCATTTTATCCAATACAAACGATGTGTTTTTAGCATTAAATCCCTTATGGATGTTATAAGATAAAACTTTCAAATTAATTGATTGTGTCATTATCTTTCCTTATCAAAAATTCAAAAATGGACAACCGCAAGGGTTGCCACTACGAAAAATTTATCTGTAGGGATAGCCCTTGCGGCTACCCTCTTGGACGACCGAAAGGGTCGCCACTACATTTTCAATGCTTCCTGCAGCCTAGCAATCTCATCACGTAATCTCGCAGCTTCTTCAAATTCAAGATTATGCGCATAATCATACATTTCATTTTCCAGCCGTTCAATTTCAACAGCAATTTCTTTTGGCGTTTTGGTAAAATATTTTGCTAATTCTTCTGCTACGGCTAATTTTACTTTCTTTCCTCTAGCATTCGCATAAGCACCCTCCATAATATCTTTTATCGCTGTTTGAATGCTTTTCGGCGTAATACCGTGCGCTTTATTATAAGCTTTTTGTTTTTTGCGGCGTCTGTCGGTTTCATCTAGCGCACGCTGCATCGACCCAGTCATTTTAGCCGCATAAAGAATAGCTTTTCCATTAATATTTCGTGCTGCGCGACCAATTGTTTGAATTAATGATCGATCTGAACGCAAAAATCCTTCTTTATCTGCATCTAAAATCGCCACCAACGATACTTCTGGAATATCCAAACCTTCCCGCAACAAATTAATACCGACTAAAACGTCAAAAACACCCAAACGCAGATCGCGAATAATTTCAATCCGCTCAACTGTATCAATATCGGAATGCAAATACCGCACTTTAACGTTGTGTTCGGACAAATATTCTGTTAAATCTTCTGCCATACGTTTCGTTAAAGTCGTCACTAAAACTCGCTCACTCACTTCAGCACGTTTATTAATTTCAGACAATAAATCATCAACTTGTGTTTTAACGGGTCGTATTTCGACTATCGGATCAACTAAACCGGTCGGACGCACAATTTGTTCAGCCACTTGATCAGCATGTTCTTGTTCATAAGTTCCGGGTGTTGCTGAAATAAAAATAGTTTGCGGTGATCTCTGTTCGAACTCTTCAAATGTTAATGGACGATTATCCAATGCAGATGGCAAACGAAAACCGTATTCCACCAATGTTGTCTTACGTGAACGATCGCCTTTATACATACCGCCTATTTGCGGAATCGTGACATGCGTTTCATCTAAAAACAACAAGGCTTCCTTCGGCAAATAATCAAATAAAGTCGGGGGCGGTTCACCAGCCTGCCTACCGGACAAATAACGCGAATAATTTTCAATACCGGAGCAATAGCCTAACTCCAATAACATTTCAATATCAAACCGTGTCCGCTGCTCCAAACGCTGCGCTTCGACCAATTTATTAAGTTCATGCAGCTCTTCCAACCGTTCTTTTAACTCTACTTTAATTTGCTCAATTGTATTTAAAATAGTCTCTCTTGGCGTCACGTAATGCGTCTTTGGATAGATAATAACACACGGAACGGTTCGCATCACTTCGCCAGTCAGCGGATCAAAATACTTAATGCTTTCGATTTCATCATCGAAAAGTTCTATTCTAACTGCATCACGCGCTGATTCTGCTGGAAAAATATCTATCACATCGCCATGAACTCTATAAGTAGCGCGCCTTAAATCGATATCATTGCGCGTATATTGCAATTCCGCCAAACGGCGCAGCACAAACCGCTGATCAATTTTATCGCCGCAATCCAAATGCAGCACCATTTTTAAATAGGAATTCGGATCACCCAATCCATAAATCGCAGAAACCGTCGCAACAATAATCGTATCGCGCCGTTCGATCAGCGCTTTTGTCGCAGATAGACGCATTTGTTCAATATGGTTATTAATTGAAGCATCCTTTGCAATATAGGTATCCGAAGACGGGACATAAGCCTCTGGCTGATAATAATCATAATAAGAGACAAAATACTCTACGGCATTATTCGGAAAAAATCCTTTCATCTCACCGTAAAGCTGTGCTGCCAAGGTTTTATTGGGCGCCATAATTAAAGTCGGACGCTGCAGCGCAGCAATAACATGCGCCATCGTAAAAGTCTTCCCCGAACCTGTTACGCCCAATAGCGTTTGATATGCAAGTCCTTGATTCAAACCATCAATTAATGTCCGAATCGCAGTAACTTGATCACCTGCCGGCTCAAAAGAAGAAATAAGATTGAATGATTTAGTCATTTTTGGAGTTTAACAGAAAAATAATGCTTCTAGTATGAGGCAAAAAATATTAAAATAGTTTTTTAATTTTTAAAAATGGTATATAAAAGCATGAACAACCTCATCCAAGAATCCGACCTTATTTTAAATCCAGACGGCAGCGTCTATCATCTCAATCTGCTGCCGGATGAGATTGCAAATACAGTTATTCTCGTAGGCGATCCTGACAGAGTTCAAAAAATATCCAAACATTTTGACTCCATCGAAGTCAAAAAACAAAAACGTGAATTTGTAACGCATACTGGCTACTGCAATGGCGCAAGACTAACCGTCCTATCCACAGGCATAGGTCCCGGCAATATCGATATCGCTATTAATGAACTTGATGCGCTAGTCAATATCGACTTAAAATCTAGAACAATCAAAAAACAGCTAAAACAGCTCAATCTAGTTAGATTTGGTACAACCGGCGCATTACAGCCCGAAATACCTGTCGATTCATTTATCGTCTCAGAATATGCCGTAGGATTTGATGTCGTTTCTCACTATTATCAATTTAATACGACAGATGAGGAAAAATCTATAACCGATGCGCTCATTCAGCACTTACAACCTTCTCTATCATTTCTTTCCCCTTATATATTAAAAGGTTCTTCAAAACTCATTAACTTATTTCAAAAAACCTGTGTTTGCGGCATTACTGCAACCTCTGCTGGATTTTATGCGCCGCAAGGCAGACAGTTAAGGTACAAAGCCGTCATTCCAGACTTTATGGATCAATTAGCTGGTTTTAATTATGATGGAAAAAAAATTACTAATTTAGAAATGGAAACTTCCACCATATACGGAATCGGAAAAAAAACGCTCAACCATAACTGCTGCGCAATTAATCTGGCAATTGTAAATAGACCATTAAAAACGCACAGCAAAACAGCCGCAGAATCAATGGAAAAAATGATTAAAATGGGACTGAAAACATTATCAAACTATGAAAAATCCTTATCTTCATAAGGAACGCGCACAAAACAAACGGGGCACCATGAAACCAACATTTTCAAATCGATCAAAAAATATAAAGCTATCTCCGACGTTAGCGCTAAATGCCAAAGCAAAAATGCTTAGAGCACAAGGAGAAGACATTATCGGCTTAAGTGTTGGCGAACCAGACTTCGACACACCAGAACACATCAAAGAAGCTGCTATAAAAGCAATTCGTGAAGGCAAAACAAAATATACGCCAGCTTCCGGCACACCTTCTTTAAAACAAGCTGTTCAAGAAAAATTCGCTCGCGAAAATAATCTACAATATGAGACCAATCAAATTCTCATTTCATGCGGGGCAAAACACTCTATTTTCAACTTTTGCATGGCTGCTTTAAACGCCAAAGATGAAGTCATCATTCCATCACCCTACTGGGTTAGCTATCCAGATATGGTCAAAGCTGCGGAAGCACAACCCGTTTTCATTAAGACGTCCACTAAAAACCACTATAAAATAACTGCGGAACAACTCGAAGCCGCTATAACAAACAAAACACGCGCGATTATTCTCAACAGCCCCTCTAATCCGTCTGGTATAAGCTATACGCATACAGAATTAAAACAATTAGCAAAAATCTTAAAAAATCATCCGCAAATATGGATAATAACAGATGACATTTACGAACACATCCTATGGCGTGACGAACCTTTCACAAACATCCTCATGGTTTGTCCGGAATTATATGATCAAACAATTGTTATCAACGGCGTTTCCAAAGCTTATTCCATGACCGGCTGGCGAATTGGTTATGCTGCTGCACCTGAACAGCTCATTCAAACGATGACCAAAATTCAATCACAATCCACATCTGGCCCTTGTTCAATCTCACAAACCGCTGCAGAAGCCGCTTTACGAGGAGATCAAACCTTTATAAAAAAATTAACTGCTGTATTCAAAGAACGGCATGACTTGATTTACAATGAACTTCGCACAATCAAAGACATAGATATTATTCCTTCGGAAGGCACTTTTTACACTTTTCCGAACATGCAGACTATAATCAAGCGGTCACGCACTATCAAAACCGATATTGAATTCTCGGAATACCTATTAAACAAGTCGGGTGTAGCGGTTGTACCAGGTACTTTTATGGGGCAGCCAGGCGCTATAAGAATTTCGTTTGCGGTCAATACTGATATTTTAAAAGACGCTATAAATAGAATAAAAAATACTATTGACCAAATATAATTATTGGGTATACTTTTTGCCTTATTGTTATAAATATGATTTATCTCATTCCCCGATAGCTCAGTTGGTAGAGCAAGTGGCTGTTAACCACTGGGTCGCTGGTTCGAGTCCGGCTCGGGGAGCCAACTCCAGCAAGTGTTTCAGGGAAATTCCAATCTTACCTTTCAATCGTTGTGCTACCTATGTGCTACCTTCGGCATTAAAATTCATTAAATTATTTGGACAAAAAACACACAATTTTAAATCATCAATCGTCATACATATAAATTTATGATGATACTGATGTGTCAACACTTTTTTGGACACGATTTTTTAAAAATTTTGAGCTTTTTC
>CBDVDN010000077.1:0-6029 GCA_965372775.1 uncultured Gammaproteobacteria bacterium | reverse complement strand
CAAACCACGCCAACGCCAACCTTATCACCAAACACCGCTTCAATTTCGCGAACAAACAGCAAATTATATTAAACAGCACGAACCATCCGCTGTACCGTCGAATATAACACACGACCAATCTGCTATTCCGCCTCTGGGTTATGCCATCTCTCAACTACATGGAATTTATATCTTAGCGCAAAATGAAAAAGGATTAGTCCTTATCGACATGCATGCAGCACACGAACGCATTACATACGAACATCTCAAAAAATCGCTTGATCAAGACACAATAAAAGCACAGCCGCTGCTCCTTCCAATTAATATTGTCATGAGCGAAAAAGAGGTCAAACAAGCCATAGAACAAAAAGAAATATTTCAGCAACTTGGCTTTGAATTAGCCTGTATGGGTCCCGAAACAATTACTGTCCGTCAAGTCCCTGCGTTATTGCGCGATACGGATACTGATCAACTAGTTCGTGATGTCATTTCAGACCTAATCGAACATGGAAACAGCGACCGCATACGCGAACACATGCATAGCATTTTAGCAACGATGGCATGCCATCATTCTGTTCGAGCAAACCGCAAACTCAGCATTACCGAAATGAATGCCTTACTGCGCGATATGGAACGCACCGAGCGAAGCGGACAATGCGGTCACGGCCGCCCAACTTGGATACAACTCACGATGAAAGATTTAGATAAGCTCTTTCTGAGAGGACAGTGAGATTTTTTCATCCTTTATTATATTTTAAACATAAGGCATACGGACAATTTTATGATAATAAAAATGTAACCCTAATTTGAACTATGCACTAAATTTAGCTTTAAAATCAAAAAGATAGATAATTTAACCGCTATTTTATCACCAAAATTTTCACGCGTCAGCCCTTAACTGTTGAACTCTTAATATATTGTTGTATAATGCTTGCTATATAGAATAAATATAACGATAACACAGCATAAAAAAAGTTAAATAAAATGATACAAGATCTCTTAAACGAAATAACAAATTTTGATTCTACTGAGTTCTTACATGATGTTTTTCAGAAACAGCCCACAACAGCAGATGATGAAAAGTTACGCAGCGAATCAAAACAGGAAGTTGCACATGGTTCGTTACTATATGAGCGCATCACCAAAATTCTAGAGGAAATAAGAAAAACTGCATCTAACAATGCGCAAAAAAAAGGTAAAAAGGAATTTGGCGGGGATGATGTATTAACAGAAATAACATCACAATTCTCGAAGATTACAATTAAATATACATATAAGCAATTAAAAACCATATGCCTTAAGTTGTCATTATTAAGTGCAGCAGTACAAAAACAAAACCTTCCTACCAACATTACATATTATATAGCCCATCTCCAATCTGGAATATCGGAAACACTTCTCAAACAAGATCAAAAACAAAAGGATGCGTTTCTTGAGGAAGTTAGTATGCTGTGTGAATTAAAAATAGCGATCGCGGGCGAAGAAAGTGGGAAATATGGACAGACAGAACACACATTAAATAACTTAGTGGAAAATATTGCAAAATTCAGCCAGGCAAGAATAGAATTAGATAACATCGTTAAAGCAGAGAAATTAAAAATGGGAAAGAAAAAAAATAATTTCTCGACATGCCTATCAAAAATTGAGTTGTGCGAAAAAATATGGCTTGGGTCATATCAATTACATAGTATTCTTATCAAGCCACACAATTTGTCTGAAAAAACTCTTGAAGACATTAAAGATTTAACTGATATATTGTCCACTTCAGCTCAGCTATTAAAACCACCGTCTAATGCTTTAAAAAAACATTGCAAAAAGCTAACACAAAAAATCGAAAGTAAGCCGTCATATTGGAAAAGAATCTACTCCTTTTTGCTAAAGTTAACATCCTGTTTTACTCATAAAGAAAAAAAACAAAAACGAACTGCTATACAAACAAAAAAGAGGAAATTAGCAACAAATTTTTATAGCTTATGGCATGATAAATATTCATTAACATCTGCTGGCGGTAAAAAAAACAGCTGCGCACAAAAGATCATTTTCATTAACTGGCTTAGCGCATCCATAGTTAATACTGGTGATTATAGAAATAACCGATCATTATCAGCAGTATTATATGAACATGTGATAAGTATAAATATCACCAATTTTAGTGAGCAAATAACCCGTGTTGCGCTTCGCTTCACACGGACTGCATTTTATCACTTATGCCTCAAAACCAACACGGTTATTAAAATCAGCCAGATAGCCCACACGATAGTCAGCACACTACGTTTTTTATCGCGCTTGAACGCCAACAAAACACCGCCGGCGATCAGCCCACCAGCAAGCGGAATCGCTAGAATCGCTAATATATTTCTAACTAGTTCAGCGATTTTTCCATACGTGAAAATATGTGATAAAGAATGAAGGATGAGCGCATGCAAATATAGCAACCCATGTAATCCGAGATAAAAGTAATGTGCCGTGAGAAATATAACTAACGTTACAATAATCAAAGCTAAAAAGTTTTTTAACATCATGCTTACTCCTATGTTTAATAAGGTGAATAACTTAATTTTACAAGATAAACTGCGCTGGTTCCGTCTTTGAATTTAATAATCATCGCCGCCAAGTCTTTATTCAATGCGGAGCTGCTTAAGGCAAAATCTGAAATCGCTTTTTTGTCTATCAAATCATGATCAGAAATAACTTTAAAAATCCCTTTTGTATTATAAAGATAAACGCCTCTTTCTTGATTTTCATCCCTAACACCAAAAATAATCTCGCCGTCAGCTAATGATAAATTAAAAAATTCGTTAAATCTATCTGTTTCGTCTGGAACAAAAGTCTCTTGATCTGCAATCTTAATAATTTTTTTAGTTTTAATATTATAAAGATAAATGCCTTGCTGACCGATAACCCCTTCGCCAATAAAAGCAACTTGATTGTTTTTTGAATCATAACACAGCTTGTTAATGCCTTTAAAAAATCCAACGCCATTTGGAATTTTTGTGTTTTGATTCACTAGCATTGATATCTTGCCTTTATGATAAAGATACATGCCCACTTGATTGCCTTTACCTTTTCCTAAAAAAATAAAATCATCATAGCTCAGATTACTTTGACTAACCGCGAATTGATAAATATTTGTGAACTTGCCTTTACCGAACGGAATAGAAACGTCATACCCCAGCAATAACCTCAAATGCTTTTGATCTTTACCCGCATAAATAGCTAAATTAAAATTTGAATCTTCGCCAATAAAAATAGTTTCTCCATTCGAAAGCGGTACAGGCTGAGAAACATTTATAAAAATACCTCTGTTTTTTCCGCCCGGAATAACAGTACTGTTATCCGCAACTGGCAAGATTTTTCCATTCGTGAAATTGTAAATGCCTGAATAATTTTGCGTCCGACGACGACCATACCCCCAAAACGCAACATTATTTTTTGATAATGCAACATCGCTGCCAAATGTTCTAAAGGTTGTTCTTGCCCCCGGCATTTTCGTTTTGCGATTTGCGGTTATCTCTAATTCGCCGCCTAGATTACTAAACACACCTTCGTTGCTATTTTTAGCATAAAAAGCATGAAAAGCGACCTTGCCGTTCAGTAAATACGGCGCATTAAATTTAGTATAAAAATTATAGCCATGCGGAACCACTGTATTCGTATCAGCAAGTTTAAGCAGTTTAATATGAACTGAACCCGTTGCAGCATAAACGTTCATCATCAGCATACAAAAAACAAAAAATAAAACTCTCATTTTTTATACATCCTCTTTTGTGCGAAAACCTAAAGCGTGCAATCGATCATCTACCGATGGATGTGTTGAAAAAAGACTTGCTAATGATTTTCCTGGATGAAAATTTGATTCGAACGGATTAAAAATATAAGCCTCTTTTCTAACATCTTCATGCGGCGTCTGGCTATAAGCTGCTCGATAAGCATCTTCGTGCATCTGATAATCGCCGCTAATTTTAAGTAATGCTTTCGCCAACGGATGATTATCCCGAACAAGCTCCACACTACCTGCATCTGCCATATATTCCCGTGTGCGGCTTAAAAACAGCATTAACAATACAGTAATAATTGGCAAAAGATATCTTATTAAAAGAATAATCATGAAAAATCTATTCCCACCTTCTCGTCTGCTGCGACGGCTAAATATAGCATTATAAAATAATAAATCCACAACAATTAACATAATGTTGCTCAATACACAGGCTGTCAATGTCAGCTTAATATCACCATGCCGAATATGACTTAATTCATGTGCCATCACTGCCTGCAATTCACTGCGGTTTAATTTCTGCATTAAACCGCGCGTAATCACGACCATTGCGGACTTTTGACTATAACCGCTGGCAAACGCATTCATATAATCCGCATCAATAATATAAATTTTCGGCATGTAGCGAAGACCAGCAGCAATTTTCAATTCTTCAACAACATTATATAACTGCTGTTCTTCAAGATTTTGTGCAGTTTTCGGTGTTATTTCATGATATTCCGTTCCAAGCAGCATCAATCGGTCATGCAGCGCATATGTGATCATAAGCGAAATAACCGCAACCACGCACATCGTAATAGTCGCCCAAGGCGGTATGGTAAATGAAATAAGCGTACCAAGGACTGAAACAAACTGTCCTGTAACAAAACCGCCATGAATATAAAGATCGACGATAAATCCAATAACAAGATAAATTAAAATAAATATGCCAATAACGCAGTAAGTTCTTCTCTGATTTTGTGCAAGCGCCGCCCGCCAATCAGCCGCTTTAATTTGACGCATAAAAAACCCGCCCAAACAGTGATTTATTTATCATCAAACTTAACCGTATAATCTTCATGTTCTTTGATCGCCTCTTCCGACAAACTCCAATAAGTGAAGTCTACATTCAGCTTAGAAGAAAACACGCTAACGACCATCGCCTGAAAGAAAGACTTTTTAGTCGCATTATATTTTTCAATACTGTCGTTATAAGCCTGTTTCGCGTAGGTCAATTTATTTTCTGTATTGACAATTTCTTCTTGAAGCTGCATTGCATTTTTATCAGCCTTCAAATCTGGATAACGTTCAAAGACAAGATTAATGCCCGAAGCAATTTTTGAAATGCCGTTTTCCGCCGCGATTCGAGATTTCTCATCACCGCTTTCCTGCGCCTTCTGAGCCTGTCCTCTCAAAGCAATAACCTCTTTTAAGGTGGTTTTCTCATAATCCATATATTTCTTAACCACATTAATTAACGATTCAAACACTTTAAAACGGCGATCCAATTGAATATCAATTTGTTTTTTATTATTACGAACCGCCTCGATCAGCGCAATTAATCTATTATAAACCGCAACGAACCAAACAAATATCAGCGCAACAACAACCAATATACCAATCAATATTTTCATAACTTTCCCCCTTGTCCTGTAAAAATATACCTCGCGCGGTCATAATTTGAGGAATTTGGATGAAATACATCCATATATTTCGCGGCGAAGCAGCGCACTTCGTGCGCCCAAATTCATTCCTGACGAATTTGTGGCGCTGACATTTTTCGTCTTATACTGTTTTTAAATCGCGCGGAATAGTTATTCATATCCCCAAAATTTAAAAACAGTATAGGACGAAAAAGGGCAAGCCAAAAACCTCAAATTATGACCGCGCGAGATATAGTAGCCAAAAGTATACATCGCTTCGGTTTCCAAGTAAATGGGGCTGTTTCAATTCACCTTGCAGGGGATATTAGAATTTCCCAGCATTCCTCACAAGCGCAAGATAAATTCGTTCGAATCGCTCATAAAATGAACGACATATAAGGCTTTTGTCTCTTTTAAGCAATAAAAAATTGACTTTTTGTGAAACCGCCTTATCATATACACAAATATAAGCTTATCTGAAAAACGAAATCTTTCTTTGGCTTATGCGGAACATGCTTCAAAAACGCTCAAAGAAAAATTCATTTTTTCAACTCCATTTTTTAAAAATAATTAAAATTTGAAGCAAAAAAGGTATTTTTATGCCAAACATAGCGGATTTTATACAACAAAGTAAAGAAAATATTTCAGACAAA
>CBDVDN010000076.1:0-6035 GCA_965372775.1 uncultured Gammaproteobacteria bacterium | reverse complement strand
ACCAAACAGCCTAGATCCAAAAGAACCAGAAAATTTAGCAAAAACTATTGTGGACATGGGGCTTAAGTATACTGTTATCACCTCCGTTGACCGCGACGATCTTTCAGACGGCGGAGCAAGCCACTTTGCAGCATGCATTCGCGCAATACGACAAATAAATTCGAATATAAAAATAGAAATTCTAACGCCAGACTTTCGGGGCTGCCTAAAACGAGCGCTTGATGCCTTTAAAGATAATTTGCCAGACGTTTTCAATCACAATATAGAAACCGCACCAAGCCTTTTCACTAAAATATGTCCTAGCGCCGATTATGCCCTCTCCTTAACACTGCTCAAAACACACAAAGAACATTTTCCAAACATACCGACAAAGTCTGGCATGATGCTGGGTTTGGGTGAAACGAATGAAGAAATAGAAAGTGTCATGACTGATTTGCGCGCGCATAAAGTCGATAGACTAACTTTTGGGCAATATCTGCAGCCAAGCAAACACCATTTACCAGTAGATCAATATGTAACACCGGAAAAATTCAATGAATTTGCCGTCCTAGCAAAAAAAATGGGGTTCTCACATGTAGCCAGCGGACCTTTAGTTAGATCCTCTTACCATGCCGAAAAACAAACATCCGAAGATGAGGATTTTTAGCTAAATTCATTCTGTCTGCGGCAAAACTCTGGCAAAAAGCAAATAACCCTTTGAAAATATTATCAATATTTGGTATTTTCTCCATAATTTCAGAACACCTAACCTCAGGGATTTTGCGATGATATCTGGAAAAAATATAATCAGAGTCAGGTGTTCTGAGCTTGTGTAGAAGATTGGGCTAAGCGCCCCATGACTAAGACAAAATTGTCTAAACTAGCATTCGATTTGATTCAAAAAATCCCTGAAACATCTATTTAAGCGCAGCTCAACAACCTTGTTGGGCTGCGCTTAAAGGATAAATCATAAATATTTTCAAATAAAAACCAGACTCTGATTAAAAAATATTTAATCAATTCCCTGACGCTTAGCCCAGCCTACGCATTTTTTAAAAGTTTTGACGTATACAAAGCTAAATTTATTGAAATAAAACCCATCAAGCGATACACTTCACTTTCTATTAAATTCTACTTAAAGAGAACACATAAACATGGGGAAGAAAACTCCTTTTTACGAAGCACATCTCGCGGCTAATGCAAAGATGGTTGACTTCTTTGGCTGGGATATGCCTCTACATTATGGCTCTCAGCTTGAAGAACATAAAGCCGTACGCCAAAAGGCCGGTATGTTTGATGTCTCACACATGACTATCATCGATATACACGGACCAGACGTAAAAGAGTATTTATGTAAAATACTGGCTAATGATGTTGATCGTTTAAAAGTTACCGGAAAAGCGCTTTATAGCTGCATGCTCAATGAACGTGGCGGTATTATTGACGACCTAATTGTCTATCGTTTAGAAGATGAAAGCTACTATCGCCTAGTTGTCAATTCAGCAACTCGTGAAAAAGATATTGCTTGGTTGCAGCAGCATGCAGGGCATTATGCCGTTGAAATTAATGAATTAACTGATCTTGCTATGCTTGCTGTCCAAGGACATAAAGCCATTGATATTGCCATTTCTATCATGCCTTCCGAACAAGCCGATGCAGCTAAAAAACTTGAACCTTTCTTTGGGGCACAAATTGGCAATTGGTTTATTTCACGTACTGGTTATACTGGCGAAGATGGATTCGAAATAATGCTGCCGGCTGAAGAAAGCATTCCTTTTTGGGATGCCTTGATTAAAGTCGGCGTAGAGCCTTGCGGTTTAGGCGCGCGAGATACATTGCGCTTAGAAGCTGGGTTAAATTTATCCGGTACAGATATGGATGAAACCGTGACTCCTCTGGAATCAAATCTGACGTGGACGGTTGCTTGGAAACCAGAAAATCGAAACTTTATAGGTCGTATATCGCTTGAAAAACAAAAAGAAGCCGGCATAAAACGAATGTTAGTGGGATTAGTTTTACTCGATCGAGGAGTATTACATCACAACGATAAAGTTTTGACTGAAAATGGGAGCGAAGGTATTATCACAAGCGGTGGGTTTTCCCCTACCTTAAAGAAAGGAATCGCTATGGCTAGAGTACCCATAAACATGGGAAAACATTGCAAAATAGAGGTGAGAGGTAAACACTTAGCCGCTCAAATTATTAAACTTCCATTTGTTCGCGCAGGAAAGACTGCTTCAACCAACGAGGATCAACAATGAATAAGATTCTAAATGAATTACGTTATACAAACTCCCACGAATGGGTACGCCAAGAAAAAGACGGTACATTAACGATCGGAATAACTGACTATGCGCAAAGCAACTTAGGCGATTTTGTATTTATTGCCCTGCCTAGTGTCAGCTCTGATGTAAACGTCGGCGAAGAATGCTGTACGGTCGAATCCGTTAAAGCCGCTTCTGTTGTTTATTCACCAATATCCGGTGAAGTTACTGAAACAAATGATGCGCTTGAATCATCACCAGATATCGTTAATAGCGATCCTTACGGAAATGGCTGGCTATTTCGCATTCGTCCGGATGAAGCATCCGATTTCGAAAAACTCATGACAGCAGACGAATACAAAGCGAAACTTAGCACAGAAACACATTAAAGAATCCAAGTAGTCCCTATGTGGGGGCAGCCCTTTCGGCTGCCCGTTTTGGGCGACCGTAAGGGTCGCCGCCCCTACGATATTCAAATTTCAGCGCGGCACGGCACGCCGTGCAGCTACGATATAGGGGATATATAAATTTTATTATAACAGGTACACTGCCATGCCATTCATTCCACACACATCAGAAGAAATTCGCAAGATGCTCGCGGTAATCGGGGTTAATACTATCGACGATTTGTTTGATGAAATTCCCGATAATTTAAAAGTCAAAAAAATAAACGGCTTGCCAAAAGCGCTAACAGAAATGGAAGTCAGCCGATTAATGGTAGAACGTGCTGCAAAAAACTCCAATGCCTTATGCTTTATAGGCGCCGGCGCTTATGAACATCATATTCCGGCTGCTGTTTGGAATATCGCTGCACGCGGAGAGTTTATGACTGCTTATACCCCCTATCAAGCAGAAGCCAGCCAAGGGACTTTACAGCTCATATATGAATACCAAACCATGATGGCAAGCCTAACCGGCATGGACGTTTCAAATGCCTCTTTATATGATGGCGCCTCCGGACTAGCAGAAGCCATCTTAATGTCCGTCAGAATTAACAAGAAAAATCCATCCAAAAATATCTTGGTTCCAAGCACATTAAATCCGTCTTACCGAAAAACGATACAAACCATCACTCAACATCACGACATTAAGCTTATTGAACTGCCTTTTGATATACAGCGCGGCTGTATAAACGCAAATAAATTAGATAATATTATAAAAGACGGTGCAACAGCTATTATCATTCCTCAGCCTAATTTCTTCGGCTGCCTTGAAGAAGTTGACGATTTAACTAATTGGGCACATAAAAATAACTTGCTCGTAATTGCCATTGTAAACCCCATATCTATTGCTTTATTCAAAGAACCTGGCGCATGGGGTGAGAAGGGCGCAGATATCGCATGCGGAGAAGGGCAGTCATTAGGCGTTCCGTTATCATTCGGAGGACCTTATTTTGGATTTTTGTGCTGCCGAAGCGCTTATATGCGGCAAATACCAGGACGTATTATAGGTCGTACAACTGATTCAGAAGGAAATCCCGGTTATGTTTTAACGTTACAAGCTCGTGAACAACACATCAGAAGAAGTAAAGCAACTTCTAACATCTGTACGAATCAAGGCTTGATGACAGCAGCAGCGACTATTTATATGAGCTTGTTAGGTTCAAAAGGATTGCGTCGAGTTGCAGAAAATTGTCATGCGAATACACATAAGCTTGTAGAAAAAGCTTTAACTATCGATGGCGTAGACTTGTGGTTTAATCAGCCTTACTTCCATGAGGCGGTATTACGCTTATCAAAACCAGCAAAAGAAATCATTGCTCAAATGGCTCAATATAATATTCAAGCCGGCTTTGATCTTCGCTGCATCTATCCAGAAATGGAAAATGCCTTATTAGTTTGCTGCACAGAAACTAAAACAGCAGAAGATATTGATCTTTATGTGGAATGTTTAAGGAAAGTCTTAAAAGAAAAATAAATTCTTAGTGATTTGAGGAATAAAATTATGCCCACTTTAATATTTAACCACTCTGAATCCGGCCGTTGCGCTGTCGCACAGCTGCCTGCCGCAACAAAAAAAGAATTCATCGGTGATATTCCAAAAAAGTTTTTACGTAAAAGCAAACCATTATTACCCGAAGTATCTGAATTACAAGTCGTTCGGCATTTCACAAATTTATCTCAAGAGAATTTTTCCGTTGATACAAACTTCTATCCGCTAGGCTCTTGTACTATGAAATATAACCCGCAAGCGATGCATTCGCTTGCTTCATTGCCTGGTTTTTTAAACCTTCACCCTTATACGCCGGAAGAACAAAGTCAAGGCTATATGAGCTGTATTTATGAACTACAAGAAATGTTAAAAGTAATTACCGGCATGACCAGCATTTCTCTAACGCCCATGGCTGGCGCACAAGGAGAATTTGCCGGCGTCTCAATGATTCGGGCTTATCATGAAGCAAACGGCGATACAGAAAGAACCGAAATTATTGTTCCAGACGCAGCGCACGGAACTAACCCTGCTTCAGCAATTATGTGCGGTTACAAAGTCAAAGAAGTTCCGACAAAAAAAGACGGCGACATTGATATTGAAGCTTTAAAAAATGCTGTTGGACATCAAACAGCGGGAATAATGTTAACGAATCCTTCGACATTAGGTGTATTCGAACAAAAAATTGAAGAAGTTGCCCGCATTATACATGAAGCAGGCGGACTACTTTATTATGACGGTGCTAATTTAAATGCTATTTTAGGGAAAGTACGCCCCGGCGATATGGGTTTTGACGTCATTCACCTTAATTTACACAAAACTTTCGCAACACCGCATGGCGGCGGCGGACCAGGTTCCGGGGCGGTTGCAGCAAATGATTGTTTACTGCCGTTTTTACCAATACCAGTGGTTGGAAAAAATGAAGAAAATTACTATTGGATAACAGAAAAGCATTGCCCACAAACAATCGGCAGACTATCTGGTTTCATGGGAAATGCAGGCATCATATTACGCGCGTATGTTTACCTGCGTTTAATAGGAGAAGAAAACTTATCTCGTATTGCTGATTTCGCAACACTCAATGCAAATTATCTTATGGCACGATTAAAAAAATGCGGATTTAAATTACCTTTTCCATCACGTCGTGCTGCACATGAATTTATTATCACACTGGAAGATCAAACTCAAAAATACCATGTTAAAGCACTAGATTATGCCAAACGTCTGCTGGATTATGGCGCACATGCTCCGACGATTTATTTTCCACTGCTTGTCCCTGAGTGTATGCTGCTCGAGCCGACGGAAACAGAATCAAAAGAGGATATTGATCATTTTGTTGAAGTAATGTGTAAAATAAAAAAGGAAACGGAAACCAATCCGGAAATCGTTCAAACGGCACCGCATAATCTCAAATTAAAACGATTAGATGATGTCAAAGCTGCTAGAGAACTGGACGTAGTCGCGCATTAAAAAGTAATTGGACATTTATATCTCGCGACTTCAATTTCATATTAGAAGGAACTGCCGATGAACAAAAAAGCTAATCATCATCTCCACACAATGAGTTTGTTCTCATTAATCATGGTTTCTGCTGCGATTACAACCAGCGTCCGAAATTTACCCACCATTGCAGAAACCGGATTTCATATGCTGTTTTTTGCTGTTATTGCTGCAATTTTTGGCATGGTTCAAAACAGGGTTACACTTTTTACATAATAAAATTGGCTGTAAGCCTTATGTTTAAAGGGGTTGGTGGTAATTTCACTCTGCAAAAGTGTTACCATGTGTAACCCATTATTGAACCATGCCCAATTTGTCACTTTGTATTTTTGTTTGGGAACTGCTATTCCTTTACGCTCAAGA
>CBDVDN010000075.1:0-6078 GCA_965372775.1 uncultured Gammaproteobacteria bacterium | reverse complement strand
ATAGGAATTTCAAGGTTGATAAGCAATGATTAGTTTGCTTTGGGATATGGATCCTCGCTTTCGCGAGGATGACACTGTTATCCCCGCGAAAGCGAGGATCCATTTTATTTTTTAGACAAATATCACCAGCGAAATAAATGTCTAAGTTTGGTATTTTGTTAAAGCCAATCACTTTGTCATAGTGCTGAGTTTTTAGTATTTTTGATAGCGTGTTTGCAAAGTTAAGCATGCGTCGATGATTGGTTAATCCGGAAACAGATAAAATGTGTAGACGGGTATTTGATATTTTTTTTCCTTCCCATTTTGCGGTATAGATGTCAATTGAGTGATTTTTTTCAAGCGCTTTTTTTATAATACGCGCAAAATCGCGTTGCAACCCGCCATATGGAAAGTACTTGTAAATGCAAAATGCTAGATTCATAGATTTAAACAGGTGTTAGATAAAATTTCCCAAACTTTTTCCGGCGATAAGTGTTCAAGACAAACAGATGCTGATGTTGAACGTTTTTTCTTAGCATAACAACAGATTGGTTTGTCGCAAAGAATACATTCAAAATCAGATAGTATGTGGTTTTGATGTTTTCCAGTTGTGCCAATACGGTTTGGATTGGTAGGTCCATAAAGAGAAATCGAGGGTGTTCCTAGAGCGGCCGTCAAGTGACCTAATCCGGAATCAACTGATACAACAGCATCTGCTTGCGCGATTTCATATGCAATGCCGAATAAGTTTGTGTGCGGAATAATTTGCGTAGCTTTGCAGGATGCAGTAATTCTTTCAGCGCGTGCAAGTTCTTTTTTATTACCCCATGGCAGACGAATTTTATATCCGGCTTGCGCTGCGAGAACAGCTAATTGTATCCAGTGTTTTTCCGACCAGTGTTTTGATGACCATGTTGTGCTGTGTGCAAAGAGAAGGTAATGCTCATTTTTTTGAGCATTGTTTGTGAATTGATGTTTTGATAAGCCGTAGTCCGCAATGGTGTTCGGCAGTGTGTAATTTAGAGCTTGAGCGAAAATACTGCGCATGCGAAAAACAGCATGTTTTTGCAAGTCAACGTTAACAGTTCTTTGATAAGCGAATCGTGCGAGCGGTTCGGTTAAGGATTGTTTGTCTAATCCAATACGATGCCCGTGGAAGAGACGCGTTAGAAAAGCGCTTTTTAATAAGCCTTGTGCATCGAGGATAATGTCATATTTTTTTGTGCGTATTTTTTGTCGAAATTGTTTCCATTCTTTACCGAAGAAAGATCGAATAGGCGTTTTTCGCCATCGCCTGAGTGCGACCGGAATAACTTGGTCAACGAGCGGATGCCAAGATGGAATTTCAGAGAAGTTTTCTTCAACAACCCAATCAAATCGAACATTTGAAATGGCTTTGCCGGCATCTGTGAGCGCTGGCAGCGTATGTAAGATGTCGCCAAGCGATGAAGTCTTTATAATCAATACGTTCATGGTGTGTTTGGTTCTTTAAGGGCATTGATGACCATTGCAGGTTTTAAATCCCGTAGGCATTTTTCATGTTTTAAGGGGCATTCCCGTTTGAAGCATGGGCTGCATTCGAGATTTAAAGAGAGTATTTTAACAGATTGAGTGAGCGGTGGGGTAAATTTAGGGCTGGAAGAGCCGTAAATGACAACTAAGGGTAAATTTAAGGCGGATGCAATGTGCATTAGTCCAGAATCATTGCTAAGGACTATTTGAGAAAGAGATAATAAGTCAATGGCTTCGCCAAGTGTTGTTTTGCCTGCTAGGTTCATACAACGATGTTGTGTGTTTTCTTGAATTGTTTGAGCAAGCGGTTCATCATTTTCTGATCCGAATATCCAAATTTGAAATCCTTGATTTAATTTGTGTTTTGCGACTTCTGCAAAATATTTCGGCGGCCAGCGTTTTGACGAACCAAATGCAGCTCCCGGGCATAATGCTAAAATCGGCGCGGTATTTAGTGGTTGTAAGTTATGCTTTTTTAAAGCCGCATAGGTTTGTTTTGCATCAACTGTTAATTTCGGATGCGGGTAAGGTTTAATCAACTCAGCGTTTTTTGGTAACCCCAAAGCCATGAAGCGTTCTATCATGAGCGGATAACGTTTTTTGTCTAATGGACGTAAGTCATTTAATAGTCCGTAGCGCCATTCGCCTCGCCATCCTGTTCGTTTAGGAACGCGTGCAAAAAAAGGAATAAGCGCAGATTTGAATGAGTTGGGTAGAATAATCGCTTGTTGATAGGCGTTTTTACGTAATCGTTTGCCAATTCGATAGCGAGTTAAGAGACCTAATTCGCCGTGCGTGAGCGGCATGGGCAGGGCTTGATGAACTTCCGGCATGTGCGCAAGTAATGCGTGCATGAATTTTGGTGCGAGAACGTCTATTTCGGCGGATGGGTGGTTTTGTTTTAATTGCTTAAAGAGAGATTGCGCCATGACCATGTCGCCAATCCAGCCCGGACCGATGATGAGTATTTTGTGTGTTTCCATTTGAGGAATTTATTGTTTTATTCGGGAGACGTATGTACCAGTGCGCGTGTCGATTTTGATGTACTCATCGATTTGTACAAATAATGGAACACGTACAACTGCTCCAGTTTCTAGTGTTGCTGGTTTGCCGCCGCCGCCGGATGTATCGCCTTTTAATCCGGGGTCGGTATCGACGATTTTTAAGGTTACAAAATTTGGGGGCATAACGGAAATAACAGCATTATTCCAGAGAGTGATTGTACAGATATCTTGTTCTTTTAACCATTTTTCAGCATCGGCAACGGCTTTTTTGTCTGATGCATATTGTTCGTAAGTATCCGGATGCATAAAGTGCCATGATGCGCCGTCATTATAAAGATATTGCGCTTCAACTTCTAAGACATCCGCGCCTTCTAATGATTCGCCAGATTTGAATGTACGTTCTATAACGCGGCCGTTTTTTAAATTTCGGAATTTCACGCGATTAAAAGCTTGTCCTTTTCCGGGTTTCACAAATTCGTTTTCAATAATGTTGCAGGGATCACCGTCTAGCATAACTTTTAAGCCGGACTTAAATTCGTTAGTTGTATAAGCCATGTTGTTTCCTCAGTTACAATGTTTTGGACATTTTATCGAATAGGATGCTATTAAGCTAGTTTTTTAACTAGTGTTCTGTCAGAACAAAAAATTAGGATTGTATAGTTGTAAATATTCAGTTAATCCGCCAATTATCAATAAATATGTAGCTCGTATGAAGCGAAGCGTAATGCGGGAAATTTCGATACGGATATTTTGAAAAAAAAACATATGCTTTTTCGTTGGATAGTTTGTATCAAATTCAACAACCGGCTATACTCGTTGAGGTATATTTTCCAATTGACTAAAAGGAGGGAAGGATGGAAATCATTAAGAAATATATGACCATGGTTCAGGAACATGTTGAAAAGCATAAAAATTGCCCATGGGTGATGATTATTATCGGTGTTGTTTTGTTGGTGTTAGGGTTTGTTTTAGACGCGCTAACAATTAAAATGCTGTGGATAATCATTGCGATTGCGGCAATTGCGCTTGGCGGATTCTTTTTTTATATTTCACAGAAAAAGAAAGCACCGCCTGCAGAATAATTCAGAGTAATTGTCCTGCTATACATATTTGACCAAGACTTATGCCGCCGTCATTCGGCGGCATTTGTTTTGGCAATAAAACATTGAGTCCTTTTGACGATAATTGTTTTATTAAGGCATTTGTCAGTATTTTGTTTAGAAAACAACCGCCGCTGAGTATGATTGTGCGTATGTTGTTTTTGTGTGCGTGCTGCTGTATGCGGTCAGCCCATGCTGCTGCTAATGTTCCATGAAATAAGTTTGCCCCCTCAATTGGATTTTTTTCAATAAGCGCTTCCATTAAAGGTAATAAATCCAGCTCATCATTATTTGTGCGCCAGCCGTTTGATAAGACTTGCTGCTGTGTGACCAGACTTTCTAATTCCATTGCTGCTTGACCTTCATATTGAGATAGGTGTCTGACGTTGAGCAATGCGCTTGCTGCATCAAATAGTCTGCCGCAACTGCTGGTTTGAGGCGAGTTGATGTTCTTGTCTAGTATTTGCTGAAGTGAGGCGCTGTGTGTTTGGTCTGCAAAGCGCTGTTCGATTTCATCTTCTCGTCCTAGTAAATAAAGAATGCCGGCAGCCATACGCCACGGTTCACGTGCGGCAATGTCTCCGCCAGGCTGAGGGAGTAAGCGTAAATGTTCGAGACGATGATATTGTGTTCCTTCAAGCAGCATGAGTTCTCCGCCCCAAGCGCCGCCATTTGTACCGTAGCCGTAACCGTCTAGAGCAAGCCCTAATGCCGGTTCTTGGATATGATATTCTGCTGCGACGGATGCTAAATGTGCATGATGATGCTGAACAGCGAATGTTGGAACGCCATAGTCATTTGCAAAACGTGTTGTGTGAAAATTTGGATGCAGGTCATGCGCAATGTATTCTGGTTTAACATCTAATAGTTTTAAAAGGCGGTCTAGCGTTTCATGGAAAAAATCGATGGTTTCAGCATTGTCTAAGTCGCCGATATATTGCGAAACGAAAGCTTCATTTCCTCGCGTAATACAAAAGGTATTTTTTAGATATCCGCCAACAGCTAAACCAGGCGGCAGCGCACGGGGCAGTTTAATGCTGTTTGGCACAAAGCCTCGCGCGCGGCGGATAAAGTAAGGCTTTTTTTCTATGATGCGGACAACAGAATCGTCAATCCGCGTTAGAATTTTGCGGTTATAAGAGACGATAGCGTCTGCAATTTTACCTAGTTCATGATGCGCTTGTTCATCATCAATGATTAAAGGCAAACCGCTTGGATTTGCGCTTGTTACGACGAGAACCGTATCATTGAATTTTTTTAGCCAGTCGAGATCGTTTGGATAACTAGCAAATCCATTGAAGAGCAAATAATGAATCGGTGTGCAGGGCAGCATGACGCCTAATTCAGATAAGTTTGGCGCAATAGAGGGCGCTAATTGTTCGTTGTTTTTTGGAAGTAATACGATAGACCGTGTCCAGTCGGTTAATAATGTTTCTGCCTCGATGTTTATTTTTACGAATGGTTTCAAACTTTCTATGTTTGCAGTCATGATGGCGAAAGGTTTTGCGTCGCGCTGTTTGCGCTGACGTAAGTTTGCGACCGTTTTTTCATTTTTTGCATCACAGATTAGTTGATATCCGCCCATGCCTTTTATAGCGAGAATCTGTCCGTCTGTAATACGCTGAACAATTTCTGATATCGACATTGATAATTGCGGACCGCATTGACTGCATGCAGTGGGCTGCGCATGATAACGACGGTTGTTAGGATCAGAATAATCTTTTTTACAATGCGGACATAAAGGGAATTCGTCCATTGTGGTTTGACAGCGGTCATAAGGTAATTGACGGACAATCGTTAGGCGCGGACCGCAGTTCGTGCAGTTTAAAAAGGGATAATGATAAAAACGGCCTGTTGGATCGAATAATTCTTTTAGGCAATCTTGACAGACACAAACATCGGGCGAAATTTTTGTTGTGACAGCTTTTCCTGTTTGTGTTTTGATAATTGAAAAATCTTGTTCAGATTCTAATGGGGCGATAGGTGTTGTTTCAATAGTATCAATACGTGCTAATGGTGGTAGGCTTTGTGTGAGCTGCTGCACAAATTCCGCTGCTGATTCGCCTTGAATTTCAATCGTTACGCCGCTTGCGTGATTACAGACCCAGCCGGACAAGCCCATTTGTTTTGCTATGCGATAGACATGCGGACGAAATCCCACGCCTTGTATTTGTCCAGCCAAAGAAATTTTTAATCGTTTGCGCATGTTTTTGTTTTTACCGATAGCTTAAGTAGTCGAAGGCGAAACAATATAAATCGCGCCATGTTCCGTAAGGAATATGGCTGATATTTTGAATTTTATGTTTGCTAACAATAATTTTATTATTTTTCTCGAGAATGTTAACAATCTGTTCTAATTTTTCTTTTAAAGATTCTTTTTTTTCATTATTGATGTCGTCTTCGATTAGCATATATAATTCAATTTTATAAGCTTCGTTACTATTAAGTTCTTCAAAAGAATGCAAATTAAGATAAAGCCCGTC
>CBDVDN010000074.1:0-6128 GCA_965372775.1 uncultured Gammaproteobacteria bacterium | reverse complement strand
TTGCTGGAGCAAAAAGGTAATAATGACAATACTGCATTTATTGGGGCAGTTCAATGTGGACGAGTTAAAGTTGTTAAAGAAATTTTGCTCTCAGTTTTCGGGGATAATTTTTTAAAAAATTTTAAAAAAGAATATCCTACTAACTGTTTTATAGGAAAGTGTTTGCCTATCGGCAATATTAAATCCGGTTTTTTCTCAGGAAAAACTATTGGTTTTAGTTCCAGTGCTACGGAAACTGTAACCACGGGCAAAAAAGCTCCGAAGTGTTAAGGCAGGAAATTCTCGCAAAAATAAAATTCTCAAAAAATAATCATAAATTTGTCTTATACGAACAGAATTTTTATAAAAAGTAACAAAAAAATAGCCAATAATTGGCTCTAAAATTTGCGATTCTGAATCGCAGACAAACCAATCCATTTTCGTTGGCGAAAAACAAAAAATAATTTTAGAAAAATAAAAAAAATAGTTTGGCTATTCCAACAACTGGTTGAGAAAAAGGAGATGACACTGAATTTTTATTCAGTTAAAATAATAGCTCTTCCTTTTTATGCGGCATATTCGGCATTACGTTGCTCGAAAAGGGCGATCATAGATTTTTATTATATAACGGAAAATCAGCACCCTATGACGAAAATTTAAAAATAATTAATTATCACTTTTATTTGCAGCTACTCAGAAATTGATGAAACAGATTGCGATTTTATTTTTTCATAATTTTCTACGTATTTTTTTGCGTGCGCTTTGTCTTTTATAACAATAAGATTTTCCGAATTGCGAAGCTCTGCTGATTTAATGAAATTATAACTGCCGGCAATAACGATTCCTTCATCAACAACCATTACCTTATTATGCGTAACAGCGGGGCTAAAATCTATTTTGAACGGAATATTAAAACGTTTAAGCTTTTCTATGATATTATACCTCGGCTTTAAATCCGCCTTATCTAACAATATTTCTACTCTTAATCCTCTTTGCTTTGCTCTAATTAACGCATTAAAAATTGACTTAGATGTAAAATTATATGCCTCAACCAAAACAGAGCGCTTTGCATGATCAATAAGCTTAACTATTAATGAATTACCATGTCCGTCCGGCACAAAACAAACAAAGATAGACGCATTATGTAATCCTTTGGATAATGCAGAAAAAGATTTTTTTTTAGCAATACAAAATGGTTTTTGAAATTGATTGACAAAGGATAAAGCGGGAAAAGAAGCTATAAATAACAAAAAATAAAATATTACCTTTTTCACGCCACCGCCCTCTCTTAAAATAGAATTAACCTTTCTGCAAAATAAAATAATACCCTTCTATGCTTTGATCTTTTTGAAGACGCGTTTTATCGCGGGTGTGAAACAATAAAGTAAATCCGGCTTTTTCTGCTATTTTTTTAACATACTCTAGCGAATGACAAAACCGTCCGGTCGCATGCATAACAAAATCCTTTCCTTCATATATTTCTGTTGTAAAAGCAAATAGTCCTTTTTTCGTTAATGATTTATAACAAGCCAAAAAGATTGATTCAAGATCACCTTGATAAACAAAAACATCAGCAGCCAAAATTAAATCGAAAACTTCCACTTTATCAGCCAAATAACTCAATATATCTGTAACGACTAATTCATCATAACAATTTTTCTGCTTGGCAACTTCTATCATTTTCGGCGAAAGATCCACGCCAATTAAAGTTTTAGCCAAAGATTTAAAAAGCTGTCCAGAAAGCCCCGTTCCGCAACCTAAATCTAAAATATTCCAATTTGGTTTTGCCTCTTTAATATGTGCTTGAAGATGCTGCTTGAGCAGCTCCGGTACTTTATATTCCAATCCTTCTTTTAAATGCTTTTCAAAATGATCCGCATAGCCGTCAAATAAATTTTTGATGTATTCTTGCGGTGCATCACGAAATACTTGCTGTCCTGAAAGCGCGCTTAATGTATATTGTATCGATTTATTATCCGGCTGCAGCTTAAGCGCTTTTTGAAAATACGTTTTTGCCGTTTCTACCTCTCGCAAATTAAGATATAAAACTGCAATATTATTTAAGGCTGGAAAATAATCTGGATTAATCTTTAAAACTTTTTGATAGCAGAAAAGCGCTTCTTTTGGATGATTAAGCTTGGTTTCAATAATCCCAAGATTATAAAGTATCTCAATATTATCAGGCGCTAATTTTAAAATTTTCTCGCAGTAAATTTTTGCCTTTTCATATTGATCACGTTCAAGCCAGCACGCAAGGATTTCCGTAAGTATATTAATATCATTCGACTGAATAGAAACCATCGTCTGAAAATGTTCTTCCGCATCATCGTAAAGCTTTTTGTCAATCAACAGTTTTGCTAACAAAAAATGTGCGCGAATGTAATTTGGCTTGACTTCAATAATCGCCATGAGACTTGCAACAGCTTCTTCTGTTTTTCCCTGTGCTTTTAGCGCAAGCGCTAAATTATACATTGCATGAATATAATCCGATTTTGCTTTTAACGCCGCAGTAAAATGTTTTTCTGCTTCGATAAACTGTCCTTGTTGATAAAACAGCAGCCCATAATTATTGTGCGTTTCAGCTTGATTCGACTCTATTTTTAATGCGCCCTCAAAATTTTCCACTGCTTTTTTATATTCTTTTAATTGCCTATAAACATTTCCTAGATGACCATATAAATCCGCTGAATTCGGCGCTAAAGTAATCGCTTTTTCCAACAAATCTTTTGCTTCTTTAAGTTTTCCCTGCTGCGCATAATTAATGGCGCGCTGATGCAGATCATCAATGTCTTCGGAAGATTTTTTTCCTTTATTTATACCCATGTTTCAATCCCTAATCCCTATGCCCTTATTTAGCAAATATAAATTAACCGCAAATAATACAATAATAAAAGAAATAATGATCGCGAAAGCTATGAAAATATTCACATCTGAAATGCCTAAAATGCTAAATCGAAAAGCGTTAACAATATGCAAAATAGGATTAAATAATGAAACATGATACCAAAATTTCGGCAATGCTTTAATTGAATAAAACACACCTCCTAGATAAGTTAGCGGTGTTAGCACAAACGTTGGTATGAAGGAAATATCATCGAAATTTCTCGCAAAAATGCCATTAATAAATCCCGCAAGTGAAAATAAAATAGAGGACAGAACGACTGTAATAATCGCTATAAAAATATGCTGAACATGTATTTGCGTAAAAAATAAAGCAATAATTGTCACTATCCCACCGATAATTATTGCTCGAAAAACACCGCCTGCCACATGCCCCAGAAGAATAACATAATTAGGCATAGGCGAAACTAGCATTTCTTCAATACTTTTCATGAATTTTGCGCTAAAAAAAGATGAAACAGTATTGACAAAAGCCGCTGTAATAGTCGGCATTATAATTAAACCCGGCGTAATATACTGCATATAACTAAAACCATCTACATGCTGTATTTGTGAACCAATAAATTTTCCAAATATAATAAAATAAAGCGTGATCGTAATAGCCGGCGACAAAAGTGTTTGCATCCAAACTCTTAAAATACGTGTGATTTCTTTGATCTGGATCGTATTGTAAGCAATAAACTTTTCTTTTGCATTCATCATTTATTTCCTTTACTGCCGGTTAGCTGAACAAATAATTCTTCTAACCGATTAACTTTATTTCGCATGCTTTTAATAAAAATTTGTTTTTGCGATAGCAATTCAAATAAGCAATTAATCGTTTGTGATTTGTGAACGTCGACTTCCAGCGTATATTGATCAACAATTCTATAAGGAAACTGTTCTACTGTAAAATCATCGGGGATAGGATTATCGGCATCTAAAATAAATGTTTCCATATCAAGCCGAGTCAACAAAGACTTTATACTTGTATGTTCAATAATTTTTCCAAGATCAATAATCGCAATATTTTTACAAAGATATTCCGCTTCTTCCAGATAATGCGTTGTTAAAATAATCGTAATGCCTTTCCGATTTATTTTTTGTAAAAAATTCCACGTTGCGCGGCGTAATTCTATGTCTACACCAACTGTCGGCTCATCGAGAATTAAAAGCTTAGGCTCATGAATCAGCGCACGAGCGATCATTAACCGCCTTTTCATCCCACCGGATAAACTTCGTGCTGGTTGATTTCGTTTTTCCCATAATCCTAATTGTTTTAAATATTTCTCAGCTCTCACGCAAGCCAACTTACGTTCAATCCCATAGAATCCAGCTTGATTGACAACGATCTGAATAACTTTTTCAAAAACGCCAAAATTAAATTCCTGCGGAACTAAGCCGAGATAGGATTTCGCTTTTTCAAAATTAACGTCAATATCTTCGTTAAAAACTTTCACTTTACCCGCAGTTTTATTAACTAATGAAGTAATAATGCCAATAGCTGTTGATTTGCCGGCGCCATTAGGACCCAAAAGCGCAAAAAAATCGCCTTCACGAACTTTTAAATCAATCCCTTTTAGCGCTTGCGTACCGTTTTTATAGGTTTTCTTTAAATTTTCAATAGTTAGTGCATACAAAATGATTTCCTCTTGTTTATACTGCGCGTGAAATACCTAACCGCTTTCCTTTTTCAAAAAACAAGCATAATAAAACCCGTCCATATTGTCTTGTCCAGGCAAAATCTGTCGTCCAAATTTTTTAGCGATCCCCCATTGCGCATTAATTTTTTCTTCACAAATATCTGAATGTGTTTGCAGAAACTGCTCGATAACTTGTTCGTTTTCTTCGGGCAAAATCGAACACGTCACATAAACTAATTTACCATCCGGCTTTAATAACGGCCAAAGCATTTTTAGTAGCTGTAATTGCTTTTGTGCCATTGCTTTTATATCGCTTTCTTTTCTCAATAATTTTATATCTGGGTGACGGCGAATAACGCCCGTAGCAGAGCAGGGCGCATCTAATAAAATACGATCGAATAATTGCCCATTCCACCAATCTTGCGTTTGCCTGACATCAGCACAAATTAATTCTATATTCACGGGAAAATTTAGACGCTTAATATTATCGGAAACCATCTGTAGGCGATCTTTATCATTATCAACAGCAACAACCGCTCCTAAATCCGGCTGCGTTTCTAAAATATGCATAGTTTTTCCGCCCGGAGCAGCACACGCATCTAAAATACGACAATTAGCGTTTAAATCTAATATTTGTGCGGCAAATTGAGCGCCGCAATCTTGAACAGACACTTCGCCATTTGAAAAATCTGGCAATTTGGAAACTTGACAAGCCTTTTCCAACATTATGCCAAAAGGCACGTACAGACTTTCAACACCTTGAATGCCTAAATCAGCTAATTTTTTTAAATAGTCTTTTCGCGTTATCATTCTCTGATTAACACGCAAACTCAAGGGCGAATGCTGATTATTTTCTGTCAATATTTCTTGCCATTCAGTCGGCCACTCTTTTTTTATCCGCTTTAATAACCATTCAGGGTGCGCATATTTTATAAGAGGATCTTTATCGGCAAGCGACAATAATTTATCTTTTTTTCTTAAGAATTGCCTAAGCACCGCATTAATTAAATTAATTGCCCATTCTTTTTTTAATTCGCGTGCGGCATTTACTGTTTCAGAAACTGCGGCATGCTGAGGAACACGCATGTAAAGCAACTGATAAATACCAATAAGAATTAATGCATAAACATCAAAATCTTTTTTCTTAAGCGGTTTTTTTAATAAGTCTTTTGCTAAAAAATCTAATCGAACATACCAGCGGGAAACGCCGAAACACAATTCTTTAATAAATGCCTTATTATGATTGTTTTCTATTGGACTGAGGTGATGCGGTAAAGCTTTTGCTAATGACGTTTTATTTAATAATAGACCAGTAATAATTCTCGCGGCAACGCTTCTCGAATTCATATTTACTCCGGCGAATCGATATATCGTGTTAAGCGAAGATAAAAATCATCTACTTTTTGCTGATATCTTTTATTTTTTTGTGTGACAAAAGAATGGTAATTTCCAACCCCCTGCCATAAAGTTTTTCCACTTGAAATTTTCTGCGCTAATATCCAAGTTCCTACGTCAACATTAACACAAGGGTCATATTGTATGTCTTTTACAGTATAACTATATTTTTCTATTTTTTTAAGCCAAATTGAATTAATTTGCATAGGTCCATAATCTATGGTGCCATTT